>SKSH01000218.1 GCA_007118075.1 Halobacteriales archaeon | reverse complement strand
GTTCGAGGACCGTTGCGTCACTCTCGTTGTTCTCAGTGTCGACGAATACGTCTGAGACGTCAACACGATCATAATCACCAGAAATCTCGATGAGACTGCCGGAGATCTCGGTGTCGGTCAGGTCGATATCTTCGACCTCAACGTCACCAGCTGATGTAATATCAAGGAAATCAGCAGCGGCCACAGTGAGGTTCCATGCTTCAACACCTGAAACCGAGACATCTCCCCCAGAGTCAATTGTCAATCCAGAGTCAGTCTGGTTGAATACACTACCGGAGACATCGATATCTTCGGTCCCGGTGGTAGATAAGTGGACAACACCGTTGTCGTGGTCAAAGTGCCTGAACTCGTTGTCAGTTAGGGTGATACCATCTGGATTACCAGTAGATACGATTGCTCGATCTGCATCCTCACCATCGAAGACGAATCCGGAGATAGACACACCATTTGCGGTGATATCAACATAATCGGCATCATAATCGTCAGCTTGACTGAGGGCGATGGTAGCATCATCACCGCTGAGGGTGATTCCATCGTCGGTGATAGCTAATTGGTCACCACGCTCAACGTAGATGCCTTCAGCGACATCCACGGTGTAATCAGCTCCTGCCGCGTCCAACGCGTCACCAATCAGGGTGTAATGATTGACGGAATCGCCATCGTCATCGAGGAGTTCGACTGGACCTGGAAGATCCAATTCGAACGACTCACTGCTATCATCGAAATCGTCACTTTCCAGATCGATCTCGATGTCGTACGTGTCTGTGGCTGTCGGGTGATCTGAGACATCTGCAATCACCAATGCAACATTCTCCTCGGCTGAGACTGTACCACCACCCCAATCGTCGAAGGTAAGTTCCAAGACTCCTTCATTGTCGTGCCAGTCTGCATTATTCGGTGCTTCACCCTCGAAATCGACATCAGCAGGTTCTACACTCTCAAGATTGAATCCATCTTGGTAGGATACATTGAGGGTGAAGTCATCGTTTTCTTCAATCGCTTCCTCTATATCCCACGTGAACGTGTGGGTCGAATCCACACCTTCACCCAAATCTGCCGGCGACGCACTCACGCTGTGATCAGCGCCAAACGTCGTTGGATTATCGTCATCCGCCGCCGCGGGCATGGCGACGAATGCGCCCATTGCTACCATTCCGACGATCATCACGATCGTCAGGAACGCTGCCGTGTACTTCTGTCTAATATTGGTCTCTGTCATCTGGTATCCTCTCCAGTGTAGAGTTTGCTATGCTGTACCTCGCGTACGGATACGCGAGATGTCGATCCTTCGTCGGGGTCCTGTGTCATAGTATGTTCCACAGTCCGGACTGGACTGATAGGAACCGGTTTATTGTAAGCCTATAAATACCTTGTGCCCTTGATTAGACAAAACACCACGAGTATACGAATGATTTCCAATCAGAATATCCCACTTTCAGCCCCATTAAAGACAGCATAATCCAATATAGAGCGGTTCATAATATCCAGGAATTTCAATTCAATATTATTATGTATATATATCGAAGTGTCGTCTGTCTTTCCACCAGGAGACCGGTTACTAGCATCCCATGGTCAAGCCGGGATAAGCCTTGTGTGACTGAGATCTCACAGCGATGGCATGCGCAATCGATTCAACCTCCATCATCACCGACGGTCACGTTCGAGACCGAAACCGAGCCTCCAGCTTCGATGGAGATGAGCGCACCTGCGTTCGGATTCGTTCCGATCCCTTGTGCGTCGAGTTGGATCGTCGCATCCAGCCCCTGTAAGACCGGGTACCCATCGGCCGTCGGGGTCGGGCCGATCGGTTCATCCTCGATGACCGCCGCCCACACCTCATCGAAATCCAGTGCAGGCATCGTCTCATCGCCACCATCTGCCTCGGGGAGTGGCAATCGACCGAGCATCTCGATGGCAGGCTCCGAATCACCCACCGAACCATGGCCGATCACACTGCTACCGACCGAATCGTTCCCGACCGCCTCGACCTGACCGGTCATCCCGATATCCCAGTAGGCATCCTCGATACTCGCTAATCCGAAATGCTCGCCGATGAGACCGCCTGCCTCCGCATCACCCACCACCGACCCGCCAGCGTATCCGCGAGCGATATCAGCACTCGAAAAGCCAGCAAGACCACCAGCGGTATCATCGCTCTCGACCGTCGACAACGCATAGCCATCCGTGATCACTCCAGAGGCATAGCCGACCAACCCGCCGGCATACAAATCGCCACGAACGGTACCACTGACCGCCGCCTTCGTCAGGGACAACCCGCTTGACGAACCGACCACGCCACCGACACGATCATCACCCTCGACCGTAGCGTCAAAGACCCCAATCGCTGAAAGAGAACTCGAATTCGCATCACCACATACCACCCCGGTGGAGTCTCCACCGAAGATGGTCGCATCGAGGAAGGCGAGGTCCTCGATGATGGCATCATCAAGATAGCCGAACAGCCCAACCGGTGTCTCGCTTGGACGGTCGATGACGAGATCAGCGATCGTTCGTCCGTTGCCGTCGAGGTATCCAGTGAAACCATCGATCGGTTCCCAACCATCGGGTGGATCGTCCACGTGGCTATCGTACCCATCGACCGAGTCATCGAGGTCGTGTTCGAGGCGATAATCCCCATCGGCATCAGTCAACGAGGCGAGTTCATCCCAGGTCTCGATCGAACTGACGCCACCCGAACCGAGGGCACCTGCGATCAATCCACCGACGGTCACCGAACCACCGATGGTCGCCAGCATCCGCCGTCGTGAATATGTGATGGTCTGGTCGTCAGCACCGTCCGCCATATCCGTTGACATGTGGGTCAGCATATAACGCTACCCTGCTAATTCTCAATTATCGATAATCTTGAAAATGCTGTAGATGAGGAGTCGAACCCGAAGCATTCCTACAATTAGTTAAGATTATTCAGTAAAGATGTTAACCATATTCTCAATATTGATAGGTATCAATCAACAGCAAGACCCAGGCTCGACCGGTAACCGGGACCGGATGGCCATCCCCGGTGGTTCATTCTCATCGACCAGAGACACATCACAGATATGATAAGAACATCCGAAGTATCCTTTAATATGAATCGGCACGCCAATCGGGATAGTGATGGTCGAGTCGATCCGGGTCCTGCATGTCGAGGACGAAGCTGACTTCGCCGAGGTCACCGCCAAGTATCTCACCAGAGCAGACGATCGGATCACCGTCGAGACCGTCCACGCTGCACCCGAGGCCCTCGACCGCATCGACGAGATAGACTGCGTCGTCAGCGACTTCGAAATGCCCACACTCAACGGTCTCGAGTTCCTCGCATCTGTCCGAGAGAAGGACCCATCCCTCCCGTTCATCCTCTTCACCGGCAAGGGTTCTGAGGAGGTCGCCGCAGAGGCAATCTCTGCAGGTGTCACCGACTACCTCCAGAAGGGCGGAACCGAGACGTTCGAGCTGCTCGCCAACCGAATCGCCCATGCCGTTGAACAGTACGAACATGCCCGCCGATTCGAGGCACTCGTCGACACACTCCCTGGTATCGTCTATCGAACCTATAACGACGCAAACTGGACCGAGGAGTTCCTCCGTGGAGAGGTGATCGAACTCACCGGATACGCCCCCGAGGACATCCTCCGTGGCGATCCCGTGTGGGCAGACCTCATCCATCCAGCGGACCGACAGATGGTGTGGAACGAGGTCCAAGACAGCCTCGAGCGAGACGGACGGTTCGAGTTCACCTACCGGATCACCACCAGTGATGGTGACACCAAGTGGGTCTGGGAACGAGGCCGCCAGGTCGACGTCACAGCCGATGGAGTGGAAATCCTCGAGGGGTTCATCACCGACATCACCGAGCGACGCGCACGAGAGCTGGCTCTCGAGACAGAGCGAACGCGCCTGACGAATATCTTCGAGACAGTCCCCGAACCAGCCGTGCACGTGGTGTTCGAGCAGGCAGATCCCATCGTCATCCACGTCAATGAGGCCTTCGAGGAGACCTTCGGGTACGATGCAACGGCGGTCACTGGCCGATCGCTCGATGAGTTGATCGTCCCACCGGCGGGGGTAGCCGACGCGACCGATATCAACGAGATCGTCCTCGAGGAGGGGTATCATCAGGCCGAACTCGTCCGCCAGACTACCGATGGATACAAGCCGTTCCTGTTCACCGCCAAGACAATCGACTTTGGCGATGGTCACCTCGAAGGCGTCGGTACGTACGTCGATCTCACCGAGCAATCCCAGCGTGAAGCAGCACTCACCAGACAGAACGAGCGACTCGAGCAGTTCGCCAGCCTGTTGAGTCACGATCTACGCAATCCCCTCAACATCGCGACCGGTCGTATCGAGCTTGCGATGCAGGAGGTCGACAACGAACACCTCGAGTCCGCCAGGGTGGCACTCGACCGCATGGAGGCGATGATCCAGCGTCTGCTCGATGTCGCCAGGGAATCCACCACGAAGAGGGATCACGTCGAGGTCGACCTGTCCACGGCGGTCATCGAGTGCTGGCAGGGCGTCTCTGATGAATGGGCCACCCTCGAGAATGAGGCCACCAATACGGTGTTAGCCGACGCCCCACGATTGAAGCAGATCTTCGAGAACCTGCTTCGAAATGCCGTCGAACACGGTGATGAGGGGGTCACCATCACCGTCGGCGACCTCGAGGATGGTTTCTTCGTCGAGGATGACGGACCAGGGATTCCAGCACCCGACCGCAATCGCGTGTTCGAACCGGGAGAATCCGATGCAGACCATGGCACCGGCTTCGGACTCGCTATCGTCCGTGAGATTGCCACAGATCACAGCTGGCAGGTCACCCTCACCGAAGGCGAAACCGGTGGTGCACGCTTTGAGTTCACCGATGTCGACCTCATCTGACATTCGTGTTAATAGCGATTGGTTATCACCTGCAACCAGTCGTTCTCAATGCCGATATCCAGACACAACGGCTATTACACCGGGTCCGCTCCTACTGGCATGGACCAGCCGATCCGGGTCCTCCACGTCGACGATGACTCGGACTTTCTCGAGCTGACCGCCGCATTACTCCAAGGCGAGTTGGAACGACTCGAGATCGAACTGATGGACGACCCAGCTTCGGTCCTCGACCGGGCAGCCCTCAACGATATCGACTGCATCGTCTCTGATTTCGACATGCCACCCATGGATGGGATCGAACTCCTCACCGCCATCCGTGAACGCGATCGGACCATCCCGTTCATCCTCTACACCGGCAAGGGCTCAGAGGAGGTCGCAAGCGAGGCGATGACCGCCGGCGTCACCGATTACGTCCAGAAGAAACCAGGCCGAGAGCACCTCTCCCTTCTGGCCAATCGTATCGAACACGCCGTCAAGCAGGCGCGAACACGCGATCGCCTCGATACCCAGCGACACCAGCTCGAGCAACTTCACGGTGCCACCCGAAAGCTAATGGTCGAAACAGAGCCCGCGGAGATCGCCCGTATCGCGAGTCAGACGGCCGATGACATCCTCGGCCTACCACTCAACGCGGTCTACCTGTACGACGAATCGGATGAAACCCTCGTACCGGCGGCATACACCGACGATGCGGCGATACTCTTGGGTGAACCTCGAACCATCCAGCGCGATGATGGCCTCACCTGGCAGTCGTACGAGGAGCAGCAATCCTCGGTCTACGGAGATATCCACAGCGTCAGTGATCGCTTCAATGAGGATACCCCCATCCGAAGCGAGATCCACCTTCCACTCGGTGACCATGGCCTACTCGCCATCGGATCCCCTGAGGTGAACGACTTCAACGGGGCGGATGTCACCACGGCGAAGATCCTCGCCGCGAACGTCGAAGCTGGCTTCGATCGCGCAGCGCGTGAGCGTGAGGCCAGACATCGTGAACGGCGCTATCAGGCCATGTTCAACGACCCGAACATCCTCGTGGCACTGGTCGGGACCGATGGGACTGTCTTCGACATCAACGAGACGGCACTCAGATACATCGATGAATCTGCGGGAACGGTCATCGGTGAGCCACTCTGGGAGACCCCGTGGTTCGACCGATCGCCGACCCAAATGGAGACGGTCCGTGGTTGGATCGACCGAGCCGCAGCGGGAGAGTATGTCGAGTTCGAGATCGACCTGCTCGATTCCGATGACGAGGAGTACACCCTCGAGGGGAGCTTCCGCCCGGTACGGGATGATGAGGGTGAGGTGGTCTCATTGATCATCTCAGATCGCGATATCACCGCCCGAAAGCAGCGTGAGAAAGAACTGATGGAGCTTTCTGACCGACTCGGTCGCCTGCATTCGGTCACGAGAGAACTCTTCGAGGCCACCTCCGCATCCACCATTGCAGACATCCTCGTCGATGCACTCGAGGGCGTTCTCGAGGTCGACCTCGCCATGGTACGATATTACAATTCAGCACAAGGTGGCCTCGTCCCAGTGGCGTACAACGAGCGCACCACCGAGGTGTTCGAGGAACGCCCAACCTTCACCGAGGCAGGAGAGAGCCTGAGCTGGCGAGCGTTCGAATCAGGCGAACGGGTGATCTATGACGATGTGTCCAAGATCCCAACAGCGGTCGATTCGAACACCGCACTTCGCAGCCTCATGATCGTGCCATTGGGTGACCGAGGCACGATGAACGCCGGTTCGACGTACAAGGGTAGTTTTGACGACCACGATGTCCATCTGGCCAACATCCTCGCTGAGTATGCTACCATCGCACTCGGTCGACTCGATCATGAGACTGACCTCCG
>SKSH01000214.1 GCA_007118075.1 Halobacteriales archaeon | reverse complement strand
GGATAATCCGATTCGACCGCCATGAAGCATGTTGAGTTCATCGGGGCTAATCAATCCGAGTCAAGATAAAACGGTCATTTGAGCCATACTATATACCAGATATATTAAAGAAATTTAATGCTCCGAATCATTATACTTCAACACCGATACTGCGAGGATATGTGTCTCGGTTACCCGTGTATCGCGCCGTTAGCAAGCCCGCCAGTATATGACCTCTCAAAAAGCCCACGTCGATTGAGGGCACTCTGACACGCTCCGGTACAGAGGATGTCCCTCCAACGATTCATTCTCAGACGGTTGTTGCTGGTCGTCCCGATCCTCTTCGGAGTGTCAGTAATTACCTTTGGACTGGTCCATCTCTCACCGAGCGATCCAATCTCGCTCATTCACGGAGCGAACCCCGATATGACCCAGGAAGAGCTTGATCGGATCATCGCCCAGTATGGCTTCGATCAACCGGTGTACATCCAATATATCGACTGGATTTCTAGTGTGGCGGTCGGGGATTTCGGTGAAGAGTTCGCCACCGGCCGACCGGCGGCCGATCTCATTTGGCGTCGCATACCACCGACGATCGCGCTGGGTATCTTCGGGTGGGTGTTTGCACTCGTGATCGCGATCCCGACTGGGATCTACGCTGCGGTACGCAAAGACAAACTCGGTGATCACGTCAGCCGAGTTGTCGCTCTCTCAGGTGTCTCCATCCCGAACTTCTGGCTCGGACTCATGTTGATCCTCGTTGGGGCCTTGATCCTCGGCCTCTGGCCAGTCGTGGCTCCTCGGACAAGCCTGTGGAATCCTGAAATGTTATGGTATCTAATTTTGCCGGGGATCACAATCGGTACGGCTTCGTCTGCATTCATGATGCGAATCATGCGCTCGTCGATGGCCGAGGAGATGAACAAGGACTACGTCACGACCGCACGGGCGAAGGGACTGCCTGAACGGACGGTCGTCCTCAAGCACGTGCTCCGGAATTCATTGATCTCAGTCACCACCGTGGCGACCCTGCTTACTGCTGGTATCCTCGCCGGATCGGTCGTCGTCGAAGTGGTCTTCAACTGGCCAGGCCTCGGCCAAGAGCTCGTCAATGCCGTGATTGCAAGAGAGGTCAATATCATCCTGGTGATCACGTTGTTCACCGGAGTAGCACTGGTGATCGCAAACCTGATCGCTGATATCATGTACGCCGTGTTAGATCCACGAATCAGGTACTGACAGGACTCACGTTGTGGGGATGGCACCAATCCCTGGTACCGACGGGTCGAGCTCGATCGTCCCGCCCGGTTTGATCGGTCCATCGTACGGATCGTCAGCCAGGAGAAGCGATCCATCGAGATCAGCGTAATCGAGCAACGGTGCGAGCTGTGCACCAGCGGCGATCGAGGCATTGCTCTCACCCATACAGCCGAGCATCACCTCAAGGCCATGGGCTCTGGCGGTATGGATCATCCTGATCGCCTCAGCGAGGCCACCACACTTCATCAGCTTGAGATTCGCGATCTGCACACTGTCAGCGATCTGTGGGATGTCAAACCGATCGATACAACTCTCATCTGCTGCGATTGGTAGCGGTGAGCGATCCCCGACATATCGCAACGCCGCAGGATGTTCAGCTGGAACGGGTTGTTCGACGAATTCTACCTCGTGCTCAGCGAGGAGATGACAGTATTCCACAGCCTCTTTCGGCCGCCACGCCTCATTCGCATCCACCCGGAGGGTGACCTCAGGGACGGCATCTCGGACCGCCTCGATAATGGCCCGATCATCGTCGGTCCCGAGCTTGAGCTTGAGGATATCGTAGCCCTCATCGACGGCAGCGGCGGCGTTCTCGGCCATTTCTTCAGGTGGGTCGATCCCGATTGTGAACGAGGTGTCGATCGTCTCACTTGGTAGGCCCCAGTACCGGTGTAACGAGAGCTCGTGTCGCTTCGCGACGAGGTCATGCAATGCGATCGAGACGGCGGTCCTCGCCGCCGGGTTGTCCCGGACCACCGTCTCGAGTGCATCCTCGATGGCGACGACCGGTTCCGGAGTCTCGTATCCCTCCACAATCGTGGCGAGTTCGGGTAACACGGCCTCGACCGTCTCAGCGGTCTCCCCATAGTGTCGAGCCGGACCGGCCCCTCCGATCCCCTCATTGCCTTCATCATCGCTGACGGTGACGATGACCACCGGTGCCGTCGTCTGGGTACCGCGTGCGATGGTGAACGGTCTGGACAACGGAAGATCGTGCCGTTCGAACGAGAGCGAGAGGCTCATGGGCCGATCACCTCTGCTAATTGGCTCGCATCATCACGGACTGGATCGACACATGGGACATCGAGTGAATCGGTCACGTTGGTGCACGCTTTCGCTGCTTCGGCAGCCCCGAGCGAGCTGGTGTTCATCGCCACACCAGCCAAGGTCGTCGGTGCCAGCGGTTCGGCAAGTCGTTCGTACAGATCCCTCGCGGCTTCGAGCTCGAGTAACGGGAACGACTCATAGCCATGGACACGCTCGCGACCCGCCTCATGACAGAGGATCAGCTGATCCGCCATCGCCCCATGAAGGATACTGCAGGTCACTCCAGAGTAGGCAGGATGGGTGATACTGCCCTGTCCCTCGACGACGAGGACCTCGTGGTCATCAGCCCGCTCACGGATCATCTGCTCGGTTGCCCCGGCGGCGAAATCACTGATGACTCGGTCGACGGCAATCCCCCATCCCTCGATCAAGATCCCGGTCTGCCCTGTCGGGATGGCAGCGGCCTCGATACCGACAGCTTGCAACGATTCGACCAACTCCATCGTCACCGTCATCTTCCCAACCGAGCAATCGGTCCCGACTGTCAACACGATGTGGACGTCGAGATCACGGGCGATGCCCTCACTGACGGTGAGGTCTTCAGGAGGTCGACGGACGTCTCGAAGTTCGACCTCATGCTCATCGGCTAGTTCGACGAACTCCTCATCCTCTCCGAGGAAGTAGTGCAACCCGGCGTACACATCACAACCAGCCTCGATGGCGGTCCTGACGTCGTCTCGCCAGGATGGGTCAAAGCCACCACCGATCGGTGCGACACCGATGATCAGCGCATCAGCCTGAGGTACATCGGTCATTGAGGCGACGATCGGCGCATCCTGGACGTCGGTGATGTGGTCGTTGACGCGGTCACCAGCCAGCTTCCGGTCCAGGACCGCGACCACCTCGAAATCGCCGTATCGGAGCACGCCGAGGGCGGTCTTCGCTCGATGGGGAAAGAGCTCGTGAGCGAGCACTGCAACACGCATACGCGTCACTGTGGCGCGGGGGACCTAATACTCGATGGGACGTGATGGTTCATAACCGGTACATCGTCGTCGTCCAGACCTCCTCGAAGGCGGTTTCGAGAGCCGACCGTGGTGACCCGGAAGCATCAACCGGCACGTGGAGACGGGAATCGATCGCCAACCGATCGAGCGCCTCTCGTGAACCAGCGAGAATCAATCGATCCGTATCAACCGATCCGAGGTGACGTCTGCATCGGTCGAGGTGTTGGTCAATCTGCTCCTCTCGGCGACGCTCGAATCTCGCCTGCGAGAAGCCTCCTTTCGAATGGCGACCCATCACCTCGCTCTCGAATCCGTCCAAATAGCCGAGTGTCTCTCCATCGAACCGGCCCATCGCGAAGAGATCTGCACGAACGACGGCGAATGGAAACGAATCAGTCGGGAGGAACCAGGATCGCTCCAATCTGAACTCATCTCCCCAGTGCTCGAACGGTGCAGGGGGAAGCGGTGGATCCATGGCAATCTCGATGAGCCCTTGCGAATCGAACAGGCAGAGACTGGGAGCAGCACCGCTGACCAGTGCCCGTCGGTCACCGAAGTGTTCGGTGATGGCGGTGGTACCTCCATCAGTGACCATCCCGGTGAACAGCTCCTCTGGTTCAGTCTCGACACTCTCGAGCAGCGCCAATACCGTGGCCATCGTACCGCGATCGAGCCGGTGACGACCACGATAGGACACCTCATGTCCCTCACGGACACGGTCGAGTTCATCAGTGAGCTGTTCGATACGATCTTCGAGCCGACTTCGTTCCTCCTGTGCGACCTGTGCCTCCCGGATTGCCTCACGTCGCCGTCGATCGGCAGCCGTATGTTTCGAATCCATCCGGTCAAGTTCCTCTTGACAGCTGGCGAGTTCCTGTTCCAGCTCGTTGATCCGTTCCTTGAGGCCGGCTCGGCCCAACAACGTATCGAGCATCGCGTGCATGAAGCTCACCACTCGGTCATATTAACAGTCCGTCTCGATTGGCAAACCACCGGTCACGCGAGCGAGTCCCCTACACCAGTCCCCGAGAGCCAAAGCAACTGTTCAGCCCGCTCACCGGTGGCAAGCAGTACCCCACAGACGGTAGGTGGGTTCTTGATCGGTGTCACCGCCAGGAGCGACTCCGGAAGTGCAAGCGTCCCCGCCGGGACCTCCCGATCAGCGTGGACCGGGAAATGTCGATGCCCGAGCTTCATGACGAGTGGTCGGTTGGGATCCACGAGCTCGGTGTCATCATGGTCAAGCAACTCGTCGTTGAGCTGGTGCACCTGTGCCTCCTGCATCCGTGGGGGCTCATCTTCGGCCGGAGTGACGAAGAGCCGGCCGATGTAGTAGCTGTCCGAAAACGCCTCGAACATGTGGTGTGTTACCGTGGCCTATGATCGGTCAAAAAGGTATCGCCCAAATTATCATCCGTTGGAAGACACCCTTTTCCTTGCCGACGCAATACACACACGTATGGAATCCGCCGAGCTGCTGGACCTCCTCGGGAATGATACCCGACGGCGGATACTCGCGCTGCTCGCGCAGAAACCCTGTTACGTCACCGAGATCAGCGAGGTAACCGGGGTGAGCCCGAAAGCGGTCATCGATCACCTCAACCGACTCGAAGCGGCTGGTCTGATAGAGTACCGGCTCGCCGACGACCGGCGGAAGTACTTCTCAATCACACACTCTCAGCGACTAGAGATCACAATCGGTCCACACGAGTTCGGGACGAAGAACGGGTACCTCCCGACTGAATCCATCGAGAGCCATCACTTCAAACGGATCACGGTCGAGGCTGAACTCGATATCGATAACGAAGACCCCATCAGTCAACTCTCAGCGGTTCGTGAGCTCGAAGACCTCGCCACAGAACTCTCGACCGCACAACGGTTCATCCACGGCCAGCTGAACCGATTGTATGCAGAGGTCCTTGAGAAGCTCTTTGAGGACCAGGGTGCTAGGCTGGGGATCGATATCCTCGACGTGCTCTCAGAGGAACCGGCCACAACAGACGAACTGGCCCATCACTTCTCGGTCTCAAGCAGTGCAGTCAGGCGCTGCCTCGAACAGCTCAGAGAGGCAGGACTCGTGCACGAGACACCAACGGGTTGGGAACTAACCTCCTGACCGAGAAATCGCATGGCTTGAAGGGTGTCGAATCCTAGACCGTGACCATGCAACCAGGAGATCGTGTCCAGGTGACGACCGGTGTCGTCTCGTATGAGGGTCTTGTCATGCCCTCGACGACCACCGACCACCTCGTTATCAAAGGGGAGGATGGCTACAACGTCGGTGTCGCCCGAGCCGATGCAGAGGTTGAGATCCTTGAATCAGGAGATGACCCGGCCGGGCACACTACTGAGCATGAAGTATCTGCTGTCACATTCGATGCGGAACTCCCTGAAATCGCCCTCATTAGCACCGGTGGGACCATCGCTTCGACGGTTGATTACCGCACCGGCGCCGTTTCTGCCCGTTTCGACGCCGAAGATGTGCTCCGTGCGGTCCCAGAACTCGCCGGACGAGCGAACTATCGAGGACGGGTGGTCACGAATGTCCTCAGTGAGAACATGACTCCAGAGGTCTGGGTCGATCTCGCGACCGTCGTCCATGAGGAGATCGAGCGGGGCGTCGACGGCGTGGTCGTCATGCATGGGACCGATACCATGCAGTACACGGCCGCTGCGCTGTCGTTCATGCTCGACACCCCCGTGCCGATCGTTCTCACCGGTAGTCAGCGATCTGCCGATCGCCCATCCAGTGACAACGTCATGAACGCGGTGAGTGCTGTCGAGGCAGCCACCTCCGACGTTGCAGACGTGCTGGTATGCATGCATGCCACCGAGAGCGATGATCGCTGTTCGCTCCACCGGGGTACGCGGGTCAGGAAATCGCATACGAGCCGACGTGACGCATTCGAGACCATCGGTAACCTCCCGGTGGGAACGGTCGACCCCGCTGATGGGACGGTCACGTTCCGTCGGACACTCCCGGTACGAGGTGGCGTCGAACCGGCCATCAAACCCGAGCTAGAGACAGACGTCGAGCTCCTCAAGGTGACCCCTGGGATGGATCCGAGCATCTACGAATGGCTCGAGGGGACCGCTGGGGTGGTTATCGAGGGAACGGGGCTCGGACACGTCCACACCGATCACATCCCGTATCTCGAATCTCTCATCGAAGATGGAACCCATGTGGTGATGACCAGTCAGTGCCTTGAGGGCCGCGTCTGTGACCGCGTATACGACACTGGACGAGACCTGCTGGATGCTGGGGTGATCGAGGCTGAGGACACCCTGCCGGAGACAGCGGTCGTGAAGCTAATGTGGGTGCTTGCGAACCGGGATGATGTCGCGACAGCGATGCGTGAACCGCTCGCCGGCGAGCTCAACCGTCGATCGATCCCATGGACATAACCGAACGGGTTCAAACCCGTAAAGCCCAGCCAGACGACCACGACGACATCAGAGAGATCACCGCCGACACCTGGCCTGATCGTGAGGGGCAGGACT
>SKSH01000158.1 GCA_007118075.1 Halobacteriales archaeon | reverse complement strand
TCGCAGAAGTCGCTCTTTGGTGGCATCGGGTACGAGCCCGGTGAGCGTGACATCCCGACGGCGGTCGCCTCGGCGATGACCGCTGTGCGTGGTGCGGACCTCATCCGGGTGCACGATGTCAACTCGACGGTGGCGGCGATCGAGACCGCTCGGGCCATCACCCGTCTTGATTGAGTGCCCGTTGGTACAGCCCGTGCAGCTGTTCGATGATGGTTGACACATCGTATTGAGCGAGTGTCTGATCGATCGTCATCGGCGCGTGAGAATCTGCCTCGAGCAGCGCATCGACGAGTTCCTCGGGATTGCTCACTCGGATTCCATTGCTGTGGGTCACGACGAGCTCGTGCGCGCTCGAGTTGGGGGTCATCTGGACGATCCCGGTACAGCCGGCGGCCATCGCCCAGAGGAGTTCGGTTGCGAACGCGCAATCATCGGCGGTGTGGACGAACATCGAAGCCCCACGGTAAGTGGCGATACGCTCTCGGCGCGTCGCACCGGTCCTGACCTCCACCTCGTCATCGAGGTCATACATCGCGACCAGCCGCCTCGCCCGCTCGACACCATCGTCGAGGAAGATCGTGATCTGCCACGCTCGGTCTGGAACCTCTGCAAGGGCGAGAAGCAGGTCATCGAGATTCGACGACTCGAGGGTCCTCCCAGTCCAAACGAGGTCGACAGCGGTCGCTGGTGTGACTGTCTCGATGAGGTCGAAATCGATCGAATCTGGGACGGTCTCCATCGGCGAGCGGATTCCGTTCGCGAGCAGTTCGGTCGCGACGACCTCAGCCGGGATGATGATCTGGTCGATCGATCCGGTCAGATGTTGTCCAAGCCGTCGGGTAGCCAGCGGGGTGCCCAGGTCGGTGGCCTCGTAGACGATCGGAGCATCACCGACGATGGAGCTTGCCGCGATGGCGGCAACGGGGGTGTCGACTAGGTGGACGATGTCTGGCTCATGGCGTCGAAGCTCGGCGGAGAGGCGCGGGATCGAGAGTTTCGTTCGTCCGACGGCGTGATGGGTGGTCCATCGGTCGTGATGGGTGTTGGAGCGTTGATCCCACCATTTGACCGTCGCTACCTCTGCGGTGTGATCGGCTCGTACCAGCCCAGAGATGAGTTCCCTGGTGCGATCTGCACGTCTTGATCGCTCCTCGTGGTAGCTTCGGGGAACGACGAGGAGGATCCGCATGGTATCAGGCACTACCAATGCGGGTAAAAATCCTTCCAGGTGTGCTTACAGCACCCCGGTCTGCTCGGCGACGCGGGTGGCGGCGGATTCGGCGATACCATCACCAAGGATGGTGTACCGATCGCGGATCTCGTGTGCCGTGCTCAGTGCCTCGACGATGATCTCTGGGTCGATACCGAGTTGTGCCGCGGTCGTCGGGGCTCCAATCTTCGCGAGTGCATCGCGGAGGTCCCGCCAGGCCCCATCGTCTCCCCATTGGAGGTAGGCGGTCATGATCGCGCCAACACCCACCTGATGTCCATGCAGTGCCGCACCTGGCGCCAGGCGGTCGAGTTGATGGGAGAAGAGGTGCTCGGCGCCGGATGCCGGCCTCGAACTCCCCGCGATGCTCATCGCCACTCCACTCGAGACGAGCGCCTTCGTGACGACCCACGCCGATGCCTCATGGCCTTCCTTGATCGAATCCGCGTCGGCGATCAACAACTCAGCCGTCATCTCCGAGAGTGCGGCGGCGTACTCTGAGTATGGGACGTGTTTGAGCCGGTTGGCCAGTCGCCAGTCGGTGACTGCGGTGTAGTTGCTGATGATATCGGCACAACCGGCGGTGGTGAGCTTCCATGGTGCCTCGGCGATGATGTCGGTATCGGCGATCACGGCCGTGGGCGGCCTCGCTGCGACGGAGTGGCGGGTATCTCCTTCTGGGATGGATGCCCGGCTGCTGACGATCCCATCGTGGCTTGCGGCGGTCGGGACCGAGATGAATGGTTTTGCGACCTCGTGACTCACCAGCTTGGTCACATCGATGACTCGGCCACCACCGATACCGAGCAGGACACCAGCGCCGCTCGCCTCGAAACGTTCACGGACGGCATCAATCGATGCGAGTGTCGCCTTGTCGATCTCGATCGATTCGGCCACGATCCCTGCGGCATCGAGGTCAGCGAGCAGTCGGTCGCCGAGCACTCGCCGTGGGGTCGAGCTCGTTACGACGAGGACATCCTCGCCGGGATGAAGCTCGGTGAGGACGGTCGACAGCTCATGACTGACACCGGTCCCGACGAGGACCGAACGGGGGAGCCTGATCCAGGTCCGCTTTTCGCTCATTGCGCAGGTCGTCGGTGGCTGGCCCCAAAACGGTTCCCGTTGGCGGGCTCAGTAGGTCTTGGCGAAGTAAGCGGTCGTCTGTGCCGCAGCTCCGCAGTTGAAGCAGGTGTCATCAAGCGGTTCTGAATCCGCTTCCAGCGGGACCATCACGATGTCGGCGGCAACTGCATCCTTGACTGGCGTCTCACAGTCGGGATCGCCGCACCATGCCGTCGTAACGTAACCTCCTCGTTCATCGATGATATTGATCACTTCGTCGGTGTCGGTTGCCTCGTTGATTCCAGCCTCGAGGTGCTTCGCTGCACGCTCGTACAACTCGTCGTAGACGGTGTCGAGCTCGGTCTGGACGGCCTCGACGATCTCGTCACGATCGACGACGACTGACTCTCGGTCAGTTCGATGCACGAGGGTCACCTCCCCGGCTTCGGCCTCGTTCGGACCGATCTCAGCACGGAGGGGTACCCCATTGAGCTCGTGTTCGTTGAATTTGAAGCCAGGATTCCGCTCGTCACGGTCGTCGAGCTCGAGTCGGATACCCGCCTTCTCGAGATCGTCGGCAATCGATTCGGCATAGCCGAGGACCGCATCGCGGGTATCCTCCTGCCAGATCGGGACGATCGCGACCTGGGTCGGTGCGATAGGTGGTGGAGCGATGAATCCCTGATCGTCGCTGTGAGCCAGGATCAGCGCGCCGAGTGCCCGCCAGGAGAGCCCCCACGAGGTGGTGTGCGCCACCGCCTCCTCCTCAGCCTCATCGACATAGGTGATATCGAACGCTTCAGCGAACGTCTGGCCGAGGTAGTGACTGGTCCCGCCCTGAACGCTTCGACCGTCGGGCATCAACACCTCAACGGTCGTCGTCGTCTCGGCACCGGGGAACTTGTCGTGGTCGGGCTTTCGACCGCGGAGGACCGGCAACCCAAGGTAGTCCTCATAGATCTTCGTGTACTGCTCGAGCCGGAGCAACGTCTCCTCCATCGCACCTGCTTGCGATGCGTGGGCGGTGTGGCCCTCCTGCCAGAGGAACTCCTTCGTTCGGAAGAATGGTTTCGTCTCGGTCGCCTCCCACCTGATGACCGAGCACCATTGATTGACTCGATGCGGGAGATCGCGATGGCTCCGAATCCATTTTGCCATGAACGGCGCGATGATCGACTCCGAGGTCGGTCGCACGGCCAGGCGCTCTTCGAGCTCCTCTTCTCCACCATGGGTGACCCAAGCTACTTCCGGGTCGAATCCCTCGAGGATCTCCTTCTCGCGCTCAAGGTAGCTCTCTGGGATCAACACTGGGAAGTAGGCGTTCTCGACCTCGGTGGCCTTAAACATCGCATCGAGATGTGTCTGCAGATGCTCCCAGAGGGCGTAACCACGGGGTCGGGTGACGATGAACCCGCTCATCGGTGCGTAATCTGCCAATCCAGCCTTCTGAACGACCTCAGCGTACCATTCACCGATATTCTCCTCCTTTGACTCGGTGATTCCGAGCTCCTGTTCTCGTTCGCTCATATGGACTCACTGCGAGCAGGGTGGTAAAAAGCGGCCTGCTCTTGACGGCGGTACCAATCGATGCTATTCGACTGCGGATGGCGTATATCGGTCACTCGTGGCTGGATTTCTGTCAGGCAGGTTTCCATGGTGCGGTACCATCAATACCTCTCGCCAAGTAGGCAGCTTATGGATTGGGACCGTCGGTATTTCCTCTCGGCCATCGCCACCATGCCTGTTGGGGTGGCACTTGCCGGCTGTCTCGGTGATGATGCTGAGTCCGACCTCGATGCATTCGATGACCAATATTTTCATCACCTGGCTTCGGCTGCGGTTCAGGCGGGGTTGACCTTCGAATCGATCGGGCGGGATGACGACGACTGGATGGAGCTTCAGTTGCGGACCGTGGTCGACCTCGATGAGCATATTGGTGATGGCGGGTCAGATATCGAGGTACCCGACCCGGACCATCCATCATTCCAGTATTTCCTTGTGCCACCAGCGTATGAGGAACTTGCCACGGCCTATGCGGATGCAGTTGACGCAGGAGAGAGCGGTACTGGTCTTCGGGTGATCTACGATGATGGTCGATGTACCGGGGTCGTCGTATTCCAGCGGTCACGAGCAGAGTGGTACCTAGAAGCTTTTCTAGATGAGGGTACATATTTGGCAGAATTTCGATCTAACTATTCAGTCGAGTGCTCCTGATGGACGTTCTGCTCCCCCGAGGAGGCTTTTTCGGTGAGGTGACCTAACACGTCTCGGACTCCCTACCGTGAGGCCATTCACCGTCCGCCGGTATCGACCCGAGGGTCGAAGTACGAGTAGCTGATGTCCTGGATGATGTTTCCGACGACACCCAGCCCGATGACGATGATGGTGCATCCCAGCAGGACCGGAAGATCGCGTTGACCTGCTGCATCGAGGAACGTCATCCCGAATCCGTTGATACCGAATACTGCTTCGATGACGAAGACGGCGATCAACAGCAGCAAGATCACCTCGGTAAAGAGCATCGAGACGAATGGGATGGCCGCATTCCTGAGGACGTGCCGAGCCACTAGCACGTTCGCCGCCCCTTTCGCTTTCACGAGCTTCGTGAAGTCTCGGCCCACGTACTCGAGGCTGTGTGCCCTGGCGTAGCTGACATACCCACCCAGCAATGCAGCTGTCGTCAAGAGGATCGGGAGGGCGTGGTGATACATCCAATGTGTCTCACCGAAATGGAATCCCCCGTACCCCGGGTAGAATGAAAGAGCCATCCCACCAAGCCAGAACATGGGGATGATAAACACCAGGTACACGCCGAAGACCACCATCGATGGTAGTCGGTCGTGTCGGCGGATCGCGGCGAATAGACCGATGATGATGCCACCTGTGATGGCGAGGATGAACGCCGGGATGACATACATCGCGGTTCGAACGATGCCGTCGATGACCATCCCCAAGGCTGATTCTTCAGTTACAAACGAATCACCCCAATCGAGCAGCACCATGTTCCCCATCCAGTTGAGATAGGCCTGCCAGAGTGGACGGTCGAGTCCTCGCTCTTGAAAGTACTCTTGTCGGACCGCTTCGAGCACCTCTTCGGATGCACCTGCCCACCGGAGCATGCCGATTTCAGCAGCGAGAACCCAGTCATCGGTCATCGTGAACATCGCGAAGACGATGGTGAGGATGACCCAGGCGATGAGGGCACCCATCGCGATACGTATCGCGATGATCCGCTGCAGGCTCATTGTCAGATATATGCTAACTCTTGGTAAAAATTATGAGATGAGTGAAATAATTGTTGTCCTTTGGCGTAACTTGATAACCATTGGTCGTCAGGTATCGAACAGCTTGCAATGGCTGATGAGGAAGCTGCACTCCACACCATCGACTGGACTGATCTGGATACCGGTAGACGGTGGTTGTCAGCTGAATCAATCACGTTCGGCCTTGGCCTCCTCGGGATTGGCATGCTGTTCCTCTATGACCGATTATATGCGCACATGTACCTCGTTTTCGACTGGCGGGTGGATACACTCGAATGGCTCTTCCTCCTTGGGCTGTTGCTCCTGCTCGCCTTCGGGGTCATCCCCGCCCTGAAGCGTTGGAATCGAACACGGATCCACCTTCGTCGGATGATGCGTCGTCCGAGTACCGCATTCGCGATGATCTTCCTTGGGGTGTTGTTCGTGGTGGGAATGCTTGGCCCCGTGTTGTTCGAGCCTCCGTCGATTCGATTCGATCACTCGTACACCCCACCAGTTGGACTGTCCACCGATGTCAACCCGCTGGACTGTGCAGGAGAGATCACTGGCGAGCCGTTCGATCGGACCTGCCATGGTACCTGGGATGCGGTGTTGGGGACAAACCATCGTGGCATGCCGATCGAGTATCTGCTGATGTCTGGAGCGAGGGTGGCGTTGTATGTGATCGTGTTCACCGCGGCATTCGTCGTGCCGATCGGAGTGGCTACTGGGATTATCGCCGGCCTCCGCGGTGGCTTGCTCGACAACCTACTGATGGGGTACGTCGACATCCAACTAAGCATCCCAGCCATCATCGTCTACTTCATTGCCTACACCTACTGGAACGTCTCGCTCCTCCTCTTGCTGCTCACCTTCGGGTTGCTCAGCTGGGGTGGAATCGCACGCTTGGTGCGAAGCGAGGTGCTCCAACGCCGGGAGGAGGGCCACGTACTTGTCGCGAGAGGCTTGGGTGCTTCCTCATTCTATCTTGCGAGGCGACATATCCTCCCGAACGTGACAAACACCATCCTCCCGGCTGCGGCACACCTCTTGGCAATCCTCATCCTCGTCGAGGCTGGAGTGGCGTTCCTCGGCTTTCATGACATCCAGGAGTTCTCCTGGGGCGCAACCATCGCAGAATCGACGAATTCGGTCTTTTCTCCTGGACTACTGAAACCAGAAGTGACGCACTTAGCCCGTGACATCTGGTGGGCATCGACGTTCCCGGCACTCGCACTCGGATTGACGATGCTCTCGTTCAAGTTGTTGGGTGATGGGCTTCGTGATTCGTTGGATCCTCGGTCGAACCGGT
>SKSH01000018.1 GCA_007118075.1 Halobacteriales archaeon | reverse complement strand
TGGATACCTTTATTGACCGACTTCGACTCATGATTAGCATATGCGGTCGTTGGTTCGTGATAACGTTGTGCTGACCACCCTTGGACTCACTGTCATCTCGGCGGTTCTCGTCTTTGGGGCGACTATGGAGTTGGTGCCAGAAGGGGTATTGCCGGTTGCGCCGTCGTGGGTGTTCGATGCGATTCCCCATGTTAATGCTGTACTTGCAGTGGTTGCCCTTGGGGCGATGGGGTATGGCCTCGCCGCGATTCGGCGTGATGATATCATGGCGCATCGACGATGGATGCTCACTGCATTCGGAGCATTCGTCGGATTCCTCGTGTTATACTTGTACAACGTCTCGATCATGGGCCCAGGGGAGTTCCCTGGTCCAGAGCTGATCCGGCTGTACGTCTACATCCCACTGCTCATCATCCACATCACATTGGCCGTCATCTGCCTCCCGTTATTGTATTATGCTATCTTGCTCGCGACAACCCGGCCAGTAGCAGAAATCTCCTTGACACCTCACGCACGTGTGGCAAGACCGGCGTTCGTGCTTTGGTCGATCTCATTCCTCCTTGGATTGGTGATCTATCTCCAACTGCACGTCATCTACTGAGCAAGCCTGCACGCTGTGGGACCCCTGCCTCAAGTTGTCACTAACCGCAATCCATATATCAGCTGAGGCGATAGGTGGGTCACCGACTAACATGCTGTCCGCTTTCCGCTCCTGGTCATGGCGCTGGTATCGGTCCGGAAAGCGGACAGTATCATGACATTTCACGACGCGGCATAACCCGGCGTGGAGGGTTGTGATGCTCCCTCCTGCTTTCTCTTTGATTGAATCGCCAGCAGATGTGCTACCCAAGACAACCAGATGACTGATACCACCAAATCACAACCCGACGCACCGCACCTGAGCAACCATCACCGACCACCACCATTTCGACCCCGTGGTCGGATTTCGAGCAGTAGCACGACCCATGGGGACGCTCGATGAAAACGACGATAGAGACCATTCTCGACGGTGAGGATCTAGATCAAGCTGAGGCGAGAGGTCTGGCTGATCAGTTATTGACTGACGCTGATGACGCCCAGATTGCTGGTATCCTTGTGGCGCTCCGTGCCAAAGGAGTCACCGCTGCAGAACTAGCCGGGTTTGCTGAGGGTCTTCGGGCGAATTGTCGCTCCATCGAATCAACGGTCGAACCGCTCGTGGACACCTGTGGGACCGGCGGTGATGCTCATCATACGTTCAATGTATCGACGACCAGTGCACTCTTGGCCGCCGCGATGGGTGTTGCGGTGGCGAAACATGGCAATCGAGCGGTATCGTCGGCATCCGGTAGCAGTGACGTGTTGGAATCACTCGGTGTCCCGATTGATGCGTCGATCGAGACATCGAGACGGATGCTCGTTGAGGTCGGCTTTGGCTACTTCCACGCTCCGACCTTCCATCCAGCGATGGGTGCGGTTGCCTCGGCTCGGCAGTCGTTGGGTATTCGGACGGTGTTCAATCTCATCGGGCCGCTCACGAATCCCGCCGATGCCTCTCGGCAGGTGATCGGAGTGTTCGATGCGGAGACTGTCGACCTCGTTGCTGGAGCGGTCGCGTGTTTGGGAACCGAACACGCCCTCATCGTCCATGGTGCGGGCATCGACGAGATCGCCGTACATGCCCCAACGGTGGTTGCAGAGGTCAAGGGTGATGAAATCGAACGGTACGAACTCACACCAACGGAACTGGGTCTGGATCAGACACCGATTGATGCCATCGCTGGTGGCACACCACAGGAGAACGCGGCGATCACCAGACGAATCTTGACTGGAGCGGAGACCAGTGCGAAACGCGATATCGTCATGGCGAACGCTGGGGCGGCAGCGTATGTCGGGGGCCGAACCTCATCGATCGGTGAGGGGGTCGAACTGGCCCAGCAGACTTTGGAGGATGGTGGTGGCGCTCGCTTGCTTGATCGACTCACTCAGGAGGTGGCCTCATGAGGACGCGAGTCAAGATCTGTGGTCTGACGACCGAGGCCGACCGTGATGTCGCTGTCGAGGCTGGTGCCGATGCGGTCGGTTTCATCGTCGATGTCCCAGTGGATTCCCATCGCGAGATATCACTTGACGAGGCGAAGACCTTGATCGATGGGACCTCCCCATTCGTCACGACGGTGCTCGTCACGATGGCAACCTCGGTAGATGCTGCCCTCAAACTGCTTGAACGAAGCGGTGCCGACGCGATTCAACTCCATGGTGACGTCACCGACTCATTTGTGGCCGAGCTCACCAATGTGTCAACACGACGGGTGCTCGCAGCAGTCGATCCACATGATTCCTCGGTTCAGCAACTTGCCGCTCAGGCGGACGCCATCGTGCTCGATAATATCGCCCCCGATGGGACCGGTGGTACTGGCGAACGCACCGATTGGGAGCGGGTATCGACCCTGATCGACGAGCTTGATGCACCGGTGATCCTCGCTGGAGGTCTCGACCCCACCAATGCTGCAACGGCAATCGATGAGGTTGCGCCATATGCGCTGGATGTTGCCTCCGGTGTCGAGGATGCTCACGGTCGCAAGGATCCAGTCGCCGTCGAGCAGTTCATCCAACGGACCGTTGCCATCGAGGAGGTCCATTCATGACCGAGACCTCACCACAGTCATCCGCGTTCGAAGTGGACATCGAACGAGTTGAACAGGCTCTCACCGACGATGCGGTTCGTCTCAGACTCACCCGCTCACTTGATGTGGACATCACCCCCCTTGCCGCGTTCACCATTCTCTCTGGTCGAACCGACGATGCTGATTCGTCTCCAGACCACCAGTTCCTCTTGGAGAGTGCCGCAAAAGCTGATTCTAGTGATCCCGGTGGCGTCTATACGACCTCATCAGCACCACCTGATCGTGCCCGATTCTCGTTCATCGGATACGATCCTCTCGCACGGATCTCGATCACCGATGGTCGGGCGACGTTCACCCCATTGGCTGCTCATCCGATCGGTGATCGGTACGACCTCACCGAGCTCGAAGAGGGGAGCTCGATGCTCACGCACCTTCGGGAGATGTTCCCTGATACGGTCGATATCGGTTGGGAAGCTAGTCGCCGTCACCGACTTGATGGCGGGCTCGTGGGGTTCGTCGCCTACGAGGCGGTACACGACCTCTGGCTCGACGGTGCACCGGTCGAGCGACCTGACTCCTTGGTTCCAGATGCATCATTCGTTGTCAACACGAAGACCATCGCTTTCGACCATCAGGACGATACCATTACCCTCGTCATGACCCCGTATATTCGACCAGGGGCAGACCTCGACCGGGTGCTCGAGCGGGCAGAATCTGAGGTATCATTCATCGAGGAACGGTTGTCACAATCGGCTACCCCGGTGACCGGTCCCTTTGAGATCGCCGAGCGGATGGATGGCCCACGGGACGATTACGAGGCAGCCGTGGAGGGAGTCAGAGACCGCATCGCGGAGGGTGAGGTCTACCAGACGGTCATCTCGCGGTCGAGTGAGCTGACCGGTCAGTTCGATCCGTTCGAGCTGTATCGGGCGTTGCAGCAGACCAGCCCGTCGCCGTACATGTATCACCTCGAGTTCGATGACTTCGCCGTCATCGGGGCGAGCCCAGAGACCCTCGTGACCGTTGCGAACGATGGTGATCGGCGACGGGTAGTCGCGAACCCGATCGCCGGGACTGCAGGCAGAGGTGGCTTACCGACGAATGATGCGCCCGATCCGGTGGAAGACCGACGTCTCGCTGGTGAGCTGCTCGCCGATCCCAAAGAACGCGCAGAGCATACCATGTTGGTCGACCTTGCAAGGAACGATCTAAGACGGGTCTGCCGCGGTGGGAGTGTCGAGGTAACCGAATTCATGGCCGTGCGGAAGTACAGCCACGTCCAACACATCGAGAGTGAGGTCATCGGTGAACTCGCTCAGGATGCGGATGTGTTGGATGCGCTCCGATCGCTCTTTCCCGCGGGGACACTCACCGGGGCGCCGAAACATCGCTCGATGGAGCTCATCAATGAATTGGAACCCGATGCACGTGGTGTCTATGGTGGCGGTGTTGGATACTTGTCGTGGAACGGCGAGGCAGATCTCGCGATCGTCATCCGGACGGCCACGATTCGTTCGGGTACCCCCGATCGCCTCACGATTCGTGCCGGGGCAGGGATCGTGGCAGCGAGCGACCCCGCCAGGGAGTTCGAGGAGACTGAATCGAAGCTCGATGGGCTTCGTGCCGCCATCGAACTTGCTAGTGGTGAGGATACCTCGGTGACGGAGGTGTCAACACACGATGACTGAGGTCGTCGTTATCGACAATTACGATTCGTTCACGTACAACCTCGTGGACTACCTCGGCCACCACGTCGAGGTGCAAGTCGTCCCGAACGATACCTCATTCGAGGTCATTGCCGAGATGGAGCCTGATGGTATCGTCATCTCACCTGGTCCCGGTAATCCGGCGAACCAACGTGACGTTGGCGTGGTTCCTGAGGTCTTGCACACACTGAGTCAGAGGACACCTACCTTTGGTGTCTGCCTCGGCCTCGAGATCGCCGTCCACGCCTTCGGCGGCACTGTCGAGCGTGCACCAGAGCCGGTACATGGCCGGGCATCCACGATCCACCATGATGGTGAGGGCGTCTTCAGCGGTCTTCCAGCCACCTTCAGAGGTGGCCGCTATCACTCGCTCATCGCCACCTCGGTTCCGGAATCGTTCAAGGTTACCGCGTGGAGTGAGGAGGATGGGCATCGACTTATCATGGGCATCCGCCACCGCGAGTTCCCGATTGAATGTGTCATGTTCCATCCAGAGAGCGTGCTCACTCCAGTGGGGCGGCAGTTAATGGCGAACGTGGCGACCCAATTTATCAACGGCCCGGTCACGGAGGTGGCGCAGGGATGACCAACCGTATTGGATCTGGTGATATCGAGGGACGGTACGATATCTACGGCGGTCAGTTCGTCCCCGAAGTACTGATGCCGGCGGTCGAGGAGCTCATCGATGCATACGACCGATTCGTCGTACACAATGCATCTGGTTTCATGGATGATTTCCGAGATCGCTTGGAAACGTACGGGGGCCGACCGACACCGTTGACCCATGCCACTGGCTTGAGTGCAACCTACGGACTCGATGTCTACCTCAAGCGCGAGGATCTGCTTCACGGTGGGGCACACAAACTGAACAACGCCCTCGGACAATGTCTCCTGGCCAAGTACATGGGAAAGGACCGGATTATCGCCGAGACCGGGGCGGGACAGCACGGGACGGCCACTGCGATGGCAGCCGCAGCTTTGGATATGGAATGTGAGATCTACATGGGGACCACCGACATCAAACGGCAGCAACAAAACGCCTTCAGGATCGAGTTATCCGGGGCGACTATCTCTCCTGTCGATGCCGGACGAGGGACCCTCAAGGAGGCGATCAACGAGACGCTTCGCGACTGGGCGACCACCGTCGAGGATACCCATTACGTGATCGGCTCGATCGTCGGACCGCATCCGTTCCCAGCGATGGTCAGGGACTTCCAATCGGTCATCTCGGCTGAGGCAAAAGCACAGTTCGAAGAACAGGTAGGAGGAGCCCCGGATGCGGTCCTTGCGTGTGCAGGTGGTGGCTCGAATGCGATCGGAGGATTCCACCATTTCCGAGAGGAAGAGACGGTCGACCTATATGCGGTCGAAGCCGGCGGTGCCGGTGGTGCGCTCACATCGGGAGATGGAGTCGCACATCATTCTGCCTCACTCACCACCGGAACGGACGGGGTGTTACACGGGGCCCTCACCCGGTTGTTACAGGACGAACATGGACAGATTCTCGAATCACATAGCATCAGTGCCGGGCTCGATTATGCCGGGGTTGGACCGGAACTGGCTGCACTCGTCGAATCGGGTCGAGTGATTGCGGCAACGGCCAGTGATGAAGCAGCCCTTGCGGCGTTCGAACGATTGGCCTCGACCGAGGGTATCCTCCCAGCATTGGAGTCATCGCATGCACTCGGCTATCTCGATCAGGCGGCATCGACACTCGGCGAAGCGGTCATCGTCATCCTCTCAGGTCGCGGGGATAAGGACCTGGAGACCGTCCGCGCGTCCATCTCGGAGGGATCCAGATGAGCCGACTCGAGCAAGCATTTGCTGACGGCCCTGCCTTCATCCCGTACCTGGTAGCAGGCGATCCAGGGCCAACGGAGACCGCGACGTTCGTCGAAACCCTCGCTGAGGCTGGTGCGTCTGCCATCGAGTTGGGATTGCCGTTCTCGGAACCTGTGGCAGAAGGTCCGACGATTCAACGAGGAATCACTCGCTCCCTGGATGCCGGCATGACACCACCGGCGTACTTCGACCTGGTCGAGTCGCTCTCGGTGGATATCCCCCTGATCTGTATGACCTACTACAATCTCATCTATCGCTTCAAGGATGGAGCCGGCCCACCTGCCTTCATCGAGCGGTGTGTCGAGGCAGGAATCGACGGCGTGATCGTTCCAGATCTGCCTGTCGAGGAGTCGAATACCCTGGCCGATGCCTGTGAGACCCATGATGTCGATCTGATCTTCATCGTTGCCCCGACGACGACCGACCACCGACTTGAACGAATTAGACAACGCGGCGCTGGTTTCGTGTACGTACAGGCACGCATGGGGACGACCGGTGCCAGTGACCAAGTTGCGGCCGTGACCCGCCAGTCGATCGCCAGAGTCGCAGATTGGGATCGACCGGTAGCGGTTGGCTTTGGTATCTCCACCGGTGAGCAGGCCCGGACCGTCATAGATGCAGGTGCAGATGGGGCGATCGTCGGAAGCGCGCTCGTCGACATCATCGAGGCTGGTATCGAGGCTGATGCGCCCACCGACCAGACCGCATCGGCTCTTGGGGAGCTTGCCAACGAACTCGTCGTGGGGATTGCCCGAACCGAATTGGACCTTGCACCGGCGGTGCTCGACTTGCTCGACGATGTGCGTTCG
>SKSH01000088.1 GCA_007118075.1 Halobacteriales archaeon | reverse complement strand
TGGCCGACTGCAGGGCATCGAGGGCTTCGAGCGTAGTGTCATCGATCAGATCACCCTCGAGGTCCAGATGGAATAGATAGTCGCCGAGATGTTTCCCACTCGGTCTAGACTCGATCCGTGAGAGGTTGATCGAGCGTTCGGCAAACGGCTGAAGAAGGGCCAACAAGAGGCCTGGGTGGTCGTCGTTCGGATAGACGATGAGCGAGGTCTTCTCACCGGAATCGACCCGATGCGCCTCATCGGCGATGAGGAAGAACCGCGTCTCGTTCGTGTCCCGGTCCTGGATATCCGTCGCCAGTAGCCTGAGTGCGCCAGACACCGACTCAGGATGCGCAATCGCGGCGATGGTCTCGTCATCCCGTGCCAGCTCGACCGCAGCGGCCGTGCTCGCGGTGGCGGTCTGGTCCACCGTCGGATACCGTTCTTCGAGGAACTGTCGACACTGGGCGAGCGCCTGCGGATGACTAGCGATCTGTGCAGGAGGGTCACCTTGGCTCAGCAACGCATGGCGGATCGGGGCAATCAGTTGACCAACCACGGCTACCTCGTAGCGCTCGAGCGCATCGAGGCTCTCGGTGACGCTCCCTTCGATGCTGTTCTCGATGGGGATGACCCCACGGTCGAACGCGCCACTGGCAACGGCATCGACAATCGCGGTGACCGATTGGCGAAAGGTCACCTCGGCTGTCACGGCTGTCGCCACCCGGTGCGCATAGGTGCCAGCGGGTCCCAGCGTCACCGCTCGCATCGGTAACTCCAGGACCAGGGTGACCGTGTCACGAGCATGTCGTCCATCTCTGCACGTAGTCGGTGACGGAGTGTTACGAATCCTCCGGCGCCGATGGGAGCAGAGCCAATGGGGTTAAAAGGGAGCGAAGCGCCATCCAACGCTATGTCGTGGGGAACCCGCGCTGTCGCGCACGTCCGCCTGACCCGCCCAGGCAACGTCATCGGTGGTGGCATCCTGGCTGCGGTCGGTGCGTTCGTCGCCGCAGGTCCCGTGGTGACGATCCCCATCATCTCGGCCGTTGCCGCCACCGCGCTGGGTACCGCGGCTGGGAACGCCATCAACGATTACTTCGACCGCGAGATCGACGCGATCAACCGCCCAGATCGGCCGATCCCAGCCGGGCTGGTCGCTCCGGCAACCGCCAAATGGTTCTCAGCGGTCGCTCTCGCCATCGCCATCGGCCTCACCCTGGTGGTGTTACCAACTGCAGCCATCGCCATCGCGGTCATCAACCTCTTCTTACTCACCGCCTACACGACGGTCTTCAAGGGGACACCAGGGCTCGGTAACGGGGTCGTCGCCTTCCTCGTCACGAGTGCCATCTGGTTCGGTGCCGCCGCTGGTGGTGATCTGTTGGTGACCCTCGAGATCGGTATCCTCGCCGGGGTGGCCACCTTTGCGCGCGAGGTCGTCAAGGACATCGAGGATATACCTGGCGACCGGGCACAAGGGCTGACGACGCTCCCGATCGCCATCGGCTCAACGCGTGCCTGGATGTTCGCCATCGCCACACTCGTCATCGGTGCCGCGTTGAGCCCGCTGCCGTATCTCCAGGAGACCTTCGGCTGGTGGTACTTCGTCGGCTTGATCCCGGCGATCGCCATCATGGGATATGGGACCCTCATCGGTCGCGACCGACCCGCCATCGGCCAGCAACTGTTGAAAGCCGGCATGTACGTCGCCCTCGTCGCATTCATCGCCGGACGGGCGCAACTGGCGCTGTAACACCAGAACTCAGCTGGTACACCCTTCTCCGTACTTTTTTATAGCTATCCGCGATTAACGTAACAGCAGCGTAGGTGGGCTCGGGAACTCTTGCCCACCGTGAGTCGAAGCAATGTACGAACTCGCCGGGGACCTCAAGGATGTCAATGTTGCTCCAGGAAGCAATCTGCTCGTCTTGGGCCAGGCGATGACGGGTAAACAGCGCCTCACCCATGAGATCCTAGCCAGAGGGGCCATCGGCGGCGATGGGACGATCATCGTCTCCACCTCCGATGGGGCAGGTCACGTCATCCGTGCCTTCGAGCAGGCCATCGGGGAAGTCAACGAGGAACCAGTCGTTGGCGTCATCGACTGTGTCTCCGGCGAGCAGGTGGACGACGACCTCGAGGGATCGTATCAGATCAGATATGCCTCCTCGCCGGTCGACATGACCGGAATCGGGATCAACCTCTCAGAACTGCTCGAGACCTTCCATGAGGAGAAGAGGCTCGAACGAAACCGCGTCATGCTCGACAACATCTCGACGATGCTCATGTACTCGAACCTGCAGACGATCTTCCGATTCTTGCACGTCTTCACCGGTCGAGTGCAAAACGCCGATGGCCTCGGTCTCTACCTGTTGGACCCCAGCGCGCACGATGCACAGACGCTCAACACCCTCAAGGGGCTATTCGACGGGATGATCGAGATCGAGGACGATGAGGTGACGTTCACGGGTGTCGAGGTCTGAGAGCAGATTGGCTGGTTCGTTGTTGAAACGGTACTCCAACGCAAGGAGGTACACCGAACAGGTTCTTCGGATAGTTTAGCCTCGGCCAACAGGGTATGTACGTTTTTTTGCCAGCACGTGACAGACGTTCACCTAGCATGCCAGCATCAGACCTGCCGGACGAGGGCGACACCGTCGCCTACAGACGGACGTTCACGAACGAAGAGGTCGAACGATTCGCTGAACTATCGAAAGACGAAGGATATCATCACCTGGTCGCTGATGAAGACGGACAGGTCGTGTTACACGGCTTGCTCACCGCGACGATGCCGACGAAGCTGGGCGGTGAGTTCAACTACCTCGCCCGGACGATGACGTTCGACTTCCCCCGACCTGCGTACACTGGTATCGAGATCACCTGTGAGACGACGATCGAACGCATCGAGGAGCGAAACGACCGGCTCGAACTGGATGCCACATTCATCTGTGAGGCGGAGAATGGAGATGTCGTCCTCCGCGGACAGACAGAGGGAGTGGTACTACCGTGAGTGATCCAGCAGGTCGATCCGATCTCCGTACCGGATCTGGATTGTACGGAACGTAAATTCCATCCTGCATTCATCGAAGTACCCTTCACGCAGCGATCAGGGTTGACAGAAATAGGGTGGATTGAATCTATCTCGATCGCAGTGGTTCAGCTGCAGTTTGATCGAATCAAGGTCTCATTCATGATGCAAACCACCGAGCAACGGTCTGTTATCACCCCTGCCATCGGCAGGTGTACGCCGCGTAGAACTCATTCCGGTAGGTGGCATCCAAGATTCGGTAGCCTGCCTCCTCAAGCATCGACTCCATCAGGAAGCCATACGTCCCGAATCCTCTCGGAAGTGATTCGTAAGCTCTGTGTCGGTGAATCTGGTCGATTCCATCCCGTCGAGCCAGGTCTCGATCGCCTCATGACTCTCTGGGAGATCGATCGGATAGACGAGGTCGCGCGGTCGGAGCTAGAACAATACGGTTCATTCGTCGTCGGATGTTTCAACCTCGATATCGGTATCGAAATCAACCACCAAGTGAGTAGTTGTTGGTGAGAAATCCTGCCCAGTCACCGTCACTTGTTGGACCGGGGATTGGTCCTCCCATTCGTCAAAGGTGAGTTTCGAAACTGGACCGAAGATATGCTCCAGCCCGATTGTCAATCGAGAGCATCCGTCGGACGATGAACGACTGTAGTTGCCATAATTGGGCGAAAATTGGGTTAACTATCATACGACTATAAACCCGATTCTCACCATTGTTGACCAATGGCATGGAAGAATGTCCCACGAACTCAACAAATCAAAAAGTTTCGAATTGCTTGCCAAGCGCCAGCGACGGCTACTGCTGAGGATAGTACAGGAAGCAAGTGCGCCACTACCAATGGCTGAGTTGGCCAAACAAATCGGAGAGCGAGAGTACGACAACCCCTCGACAAGCGAGCTGGAATCCATCCGACTGAGCCTCTTTCACAACCATGTACCGAAGCTCGAACGCGCTGATGTGGTGATGTACTATGAGGACGAGGACACAGTGTACACCGCAGAAAACTTTGCAGCCCTGGTTGGGATGTTGAAGAAGGTAGAGAATGGAGGCATACCTAGGACCCGGGAATGAGCCTCCATCCGTATGGCTGGCTGAAGCCGTTAATCCACCATACGGAATGTACCCTCGGTAGGTAACACCGTAGATACTGTGTGGCCGTTCTCCTCTCGACTCAACCCACCCAATCCTCGAAGTCGCCGTAGATCCCCTTCGAGAGGTACCGATCGCTGCCGTCTGGGAAGACGGTCACGATGGTCGGATGTGTGAGCTCGAGCTGTCCCGTGGCAACCTGTTCGGCGAGCTGTCTTGCAGCGAGGCTGTTCGCCGCAGACGAGGAGGCAACCAGGTGTCCCTCCTGCTTTGCCAACCGGGCCATCTCTGCGTGGATCGAGCGGTCATCGACGGTGATCAACTCATCGACCAACTCGGGCTCGTACAGCTGGTTCACGTCGATATCGTGCGTGCCGATCCCCTCGGTCTTGTACTCATCCTCCTCAGGTGCCTCACCGTGGAACTCACCAAAGAGTGAGCCTGCAGGTTGGACGGCGGTGACGTACGGTGGATCTGGCTGCTCATCCCCGTACTTAGCAAGTCCCATGAGGGTACCCGCGGTGCCACACCCGGCAACGACGGCACCGACCGCCCCATCGAGAGTCTCGTATATCTCCGGAGCTGTCGTCGCATAATGTGCCTCGACGTTCAGTGGGTTCGAGAACTGTTGCGGTACGACCGCGTTCTTCTGTTGGGCAGCCAACTCATGGGCTACCTCGATCGCATGGTCCATGCCATCCTCGGTTGGTGTATTGACGATCTCTGCCCCAAGGGCGGCCATCAGTTGTTGCTTCTCAACGCTGAATCGCTCGGGAACGATGAACACCGCCTCGAGTCCCAATTGATTGGCCGCGATGGCCAGGCCGATGCCCGTGTTCCCGGCGGTCGGTTCGATGACCGTCCCACCGGGGTCGAGGGTGCCATCCTCGAGCATCCGCTCGAGCATGTACAGCCCGATACGGTCCTTGATACTCCCACCAGGGTTGAACGCCTCGAGCTTGGCAAAGACGTCAACCGAGTCGGGACTCGCCTGGATCTTCACCATCGGTGTTGCACCGATTGTCTCGCCGACTGTCTCGAACGGTCCCATCGGACCCGGATGCTCGCCGGTAGTCATTCCTCCTCGTCGAGGTCGACCTCGAATTCAGTGGGGTCGATACCTGCGTCGCGGGCGATTGCCTCGAGTAGTGCATCCTGTCGTGCTAAACGGGCCTCGATCTCAGTGAGACGGTCGCCGGATGTCTCAATGGATTCCTCGATGGCATGGACGCGATCGAGGATCTCGCCGAGCTTGCGATACAGCTCCTCTGCCGTATCGGTGAGGGCCTGTATCTTCCGAGCGGTGCTCCCTAGTCCCATGGTGGTGGCCTACACGGTCGTGTTTCAATCCTCTTGCGGTTGCCTTTTCGTAGCACCTTAAGCCCCCTCCAGTCGATGTGCACCATGAGATCGATGCCCGACGACACGACGCTCCCGTCTGGGATGGAGGTGCCGATGGTCGCCGCGATCGTCGGCTGTCTGGCGACCGTGATGATAGCGCTGCTCCCACTCGCCGTCATCGATGCCGAGTGGGCAAGCCTTTCACTGTACTTCGAGGCCGGCCTTGGTGGCCTCTGGGTAGTCATCGCCTTATCTTTGATCCTCGCGGTCGTGCTCCAGGCAGGGCGAAGCGAGCGGACCGATCCGGCACTGGCTATCGGGATCGGCCTCGGTGCCGGGATTGTCCTCATCATCGCGACCGTCTGGTGGGCGATCAGTGTAGACGCCCAGCTGGTAGCCGAGCTGTCACCGGAACCATGGTTCGCATCTCACCGCGTGCTGTTAGTCCTGCTCACGGTCTCGATTCCGACGTCCTGTCTCTGGGCAGCGATGCGAGTCGATCTACTCTGAACCAACGGGGGTCGTAAGGCACTTTAGTTCATCACGGATAGAGAACGACGTGGACTAGGCTGGGTGGCTAGGCCCCACCTGTCACCTGCAACACGGTCTTCAGCAGGAGCCGAGAACGCCGGGGGCGGTCGGCCGCCCGCGGTGGGCCCTGTGCGCGGACGTCGAAGCCTCGTCCGCCGGGGATAGCGGTCCATGGTACCCATCCGAAGGGATGACGTGCCATGGTTAACCGGTGGCAATCCGTCAGGCGCGGGAGCGAGCAGCGGACCGCCGGACACCTGTCGCTCGGTGGGTCGCGGGGTGGAGGACGCAATCGGGTTCACCCGCCGCGGAACGTCGGTCCACGCCGGCAGGCCACATCTCACACACGCACATTATGAGCGACAGCGCTGATAGATAGCATCAGATCAGCTGACCGTCACAACCACTCACCCGCCCAGTTACCAAGCACATCGAACACCGGACAGAGTGCCATGCCACCCTCGATCAGCGAATAGTAGGTGGTGATCGGCGTCTCTTCCACGCGTCGGTTGATCAATCCCGCCTCTTACAGAGTATCGAGACAAATGGAATCGTGACAGCGAAGACCATTTTATTCGCTGGACATTCACCGACCATGGCAATCTCGACCAGTACACCGTCACGAACGAGCGCTCGGAGGCGAGTGGCATCCTTAGATTCGGTGGAGCCGTGACGGCCATGGCGTTCATCAGCCTCGCACTGTTGGGGAAAACACGTTTTAGATGACTCAACGGCTACTGCAGGCCCAGTATAGAACCAGTGGCAGTTACCAAGCACGTCGGTAGAGGTTGGAGCCGATTCACCGATACTGAGACTCATGAGCCGCTTAATTACGATGTTTCGACGAAGTATTATCTATGGCCCAAGACAGTCCGGTGTCACCCTATCTAGCGGTTGGTATTTCAAGCACGGTCCACGGTATCGGCACTCGGGAGGACATCATGGCCAACCTCTAGCATGTCGAAGAGTGCCTCCACGCT
>SKSH01000167.1 GCA_007118075.1 Halobacteriales archaeon | reverse complement strand
TCGTCGATCGCGCCCTGCTCGACGACGCGCAATATGTCCGTATCCTTCATCTATAGTCACTTTGTTAACTGGGCGATAGAAGCTTGCGGCTCAAACCTTACATTAATCGGTTGAAGGTATCAGTCCGGATACACCAGAGATCAACTCGTCATTTTGAGGGGGCTACCGACTCCTCAGAAACCAGCTGCAATGCCTGTCGGATATGGAAATCTTTCTCACTTGGATCCTCTGACTCGAGGGCGAGCTCGAGATGCTTCCGGCATTCTGCGGTTATTGAGGCAAGATCACCAACCATGGCAGTTTGTTTCTGATACATCCCTAATAAGGCTTAGTTATGAGAGTGAATCCACCACCCGAATATATTCGGATTCACTGCCTGGACCGACGTTCGAGCGCCCGCTCGACCTCTCGGAGTGTCAGGTCTTCGGCTGCCAACTTGACAAGTAGGAAATACAGCACGTCGGCAGCTTCATGGGTGAGATGGCCGCGATTTTCTGCCTCGATCAGCTCGGTTATCTCCTCACGCAACTTGGCATCGAGGGCATCGTCATCCTCGAGTAATTCAACGGTGTATGAATCCGTTGGCCGTGTTCTCGCACGCGAATGAATGATTGACTCGAGTTGTCCGAGATCGAACCATTCGCCCCAGCAGGTTCGCGTCTCCTCATGACAGAAACCGGGTGGTCGTTGACTGACCCGCATCCGAAGCGTATCTCGGTCACAGTCCGGAACGAGCTCGAGGAGCGTCTGGGTCGCCCCGGAGGTATCCCCTTTCCGCCACAGTCCTCGTGAGCGTGAGTGGTAGATTCCACGTTGCTCATCGATGGCTGCTTCGATGCTCTCCTCATCGGAGTAAGCGAGCCCGAGGGCGACACCAGATTCATCCACGACGACCGTGGGGTACAGCTCATCGGGTCGATCTGAGGTGAGCGGGGCTGCGATGGCACTCCCGAGTGAGAGTGTCCCCTCATACAGCGCCATCCCGACCTGTGCGTCGATCCCCTGTGCGTCGAGGATGGCGACCTCTTCGGCGGTGGTGATTCCTCCAGCGACAGTGAGGTCACGATCACCGGCTGTAGCTGCGAGCACATCAGCCCGTTCGAGATCGGTCCCGTCTTGATGTCCCTCTCGCTCGACGAATGTCACGAGGAACCCACCAACGTACGGTTTGAGCCGCTCCATGCGCTCTTCGATCGTCTCGCCGGTCTTGGTCTGCCAGCCCTCAACGACCACCTCTCCATCGTGGGCATCTAGTGCGGCGATGACGCGGTCTGATGGCAGTTGTTCGAGCAGGGCTGGTTCGGCTGCTGTCCCGAGGATAATCTGCTCTGCACCGGCATCGAGCCAGTGCTCTGCCTCCTCGACCGAACGGATGCCCCCACCGACACGACACGGTGCCTGCTTGATGAGCGATTCGATCACTGCGGTGTTATCACCGTCTCCCATCGCAGCATCAAGGTCGATGACCGCAACCTCGCCGGCAATGCGAAACTGCTCGAGAATGGGTCGTGGATCGCCGGCCTCGATCTCGAGCGCCTCACCTTCGATGAGCTGGACCGCCTGTCCGTCCATGAGGTCGATTGATGGGATGATCACGGTTCCACCTCCTGTCGGACCGGGATGTCGTGGTCAGCGAGGTATGCTTTGACCGCTTCGACGGAGTACTCCCGCTCGTGGAAGATCGATGCGGCGAGTACCGCATCGGCACCCGCCTCGATGGCCTCGAGGAAGTGCTGTGGGCCATCCGCTCCACCGGATGCGATCACTGGGATGTCGGTCCGACTGGTCACGGCCTCCATGAGGTCGAGATCGTACCCCTCCCGTGTCCCGTCACGATCGAAGCTGGTCAGGAGTATCTCTCCCGCCCCCGCTTCCTCGACCTGTTGGACCCAATCTGTCACTGGTGTCCCGGTGAACTCAGTTCCCGAGCGGACCACGACCTCCCACCCATCGTCAGACTGGGCTGCATCGACCGCCGCCACACAACACTGTCGGCCAAAGGAGGTTGCTACGTCGGTCAACAGCGAGGGCCGATCGTATGCAGCGGTGTTCATAGCTACCTTGTCAGCACCCACTTCCAGGAGCCGACGGGCGTCCTCTACCGTGCGAATACCGCCTCCGACGGTCATTGGGATCGAGAGCACCTCCCGTACCTCTGCGAGGGTCTCGAGGCCGTGTTCGCGCTCTTCTGGGGTGGCAGAAACGTCCAGGAGGACGAGTTCGTCGGCACCCTGGCGCCGGTAGAGGTCGGCCAGCTCTACCGGATCGCCCGCATCACGGAGATTCTGGAACTTGACACCCTTCACAACGCGGCCGCCGCTGACGTCTAGGCAGGGGATGATCCGGACGGCCTTCATCGGTCTATCCCCTCGATCCAGCGATCGATGACACTCTGCCCGAATGATCCTGATAGTTCCGGGTGGAATTGGCAGGCAAGCACATCCTCACGCTCCATCGCAGCGACGAATGGTCCACCGTGCTTGGCGATGGCACACCGCCAGCCAGCCGGTGGTTCGTAAAAACGAAACGAGTTGGCGAAGTATGCATATCCTGTCTCGAGGTGGTTCATCTCCTCGATTGGTTCGACGATGTTCCATCCGAACTGTGGGGTTCGGACCCCTTCGGGGAACCGGCCAACATGTTGCTCGATGATGGCAAGCCCTTCGACACCCGGTGATTCATCACTGGATGATCCAAGCAGCTGCATCCCGAGACAGACGAGCAATGTCGGTCTTCCACCCTCGATTCGATCGATGAGTGGATCGATCACGCCGAGGGCTGCCAGCGCCTCCATCCCGGCCTCGAAGGAACCGACCCCTGGGACGACCACCCGATCGAGCTCATCGATCTCATCTGGATCTTCGACGAAATGTGGATCTGCCCCAGCCCGTCGCAACGCTGCCGTGACCGAGGCGGTGTTGGCCACGTTAGTCTGGACGATCCCTGTGCTTGGCGACACGTTCGATTTCCTCAATGCAGGGTCCCCTTCGTGCTGGGGATGCGGCCGTCGTCACGCTCACTGACGGCAGTCCGGAGCGCCAGTGCCAGTGCTTTCATGGCCGCCTCAGCTCGGTGATGATCGTTCTCACCACGGAGTACGTCGACGTGTACCGTCGCATCAGCGTTGATCGAGAGTGAGTGGATGACGTGGGCAACGTTCTCTTTGGCGAGCTCCCCGAGTCGGCCTGAATCTAGCCCGAGATCGACCTCGGCGTGTGGCCGGCCCGAGAGATCGACGACCGCCCTGGCAAGTGCCTCATCCAACGGGGCGTACGCGTATCCGAATCGCTCGATACCTCGACGGTCATCGAGTGCTGAATCGATGGCTTTCCCGAGCGAGATGGCACAATCTTCGGCCGTATGGTGGTCGTCGACGTGGCGGTCTCCCTCACAGGATAGCCGTAGATCGAGGCCGCCATGGACGGCCAGTGAGGTCAGCAAGTGATCGAGGAAGCCAATTCCGGTGTCGATGTCAGGCTCACCGGGACGGTCGAGACCGAGGGTCACCGAGACCGAGGTCTCGCCCGTCTCTCGTTCGATGGTGGCTCGTCTGTCGGCCATATACTTCTTCTCGGTATCTGCCAGGGCCTTGGCTGTCAAACTTGTGTCGGTTCAGGCAGCCAGTGATCAATCGAGCGTCGTCCCTCGATCGAGGAGGTCGATGATCCCTTCGAGCTCATGGAGTACCCGAGCTGCACCGGCGGTACGCAGTGCGGTCTCGGTCGCAGCGGTCACCTCACCGGGGGGATGAATCCCGATTGGGACCACACCGGCATCTCTGGCGGCCCGGATGTCATCAGGGGTATCACCAATCATCCAGGCGCGATCGAGGTCGAGGCGTTCGAGGGCCAGGTTCACCGGCGCTGGATGGGGTTTATCGGTGGCATCCTCCTTGCAGATTACGACCTCGAAGAGGTCGGTGATCTCATGATCCTCGAGGAATCGAACCGCATCACGACGCGGTCGACCGGTGACGATCCCTAGCGGGAAGCGTTCAGCGAGTTCGGCGATGACCGTCTCCCCATGAAGTGACTCGTGTTCGTACAACGGTGGTTGGTCACCCGCTCCCTGATACAGTCCTTCGAACGTGTCCTTTACCGCTTCAAAGGCAACCGAGACACCAGCATCCAGTAGGATACGGTGCGTGAGTTCCCAGTCGTCGTTGGCGTCGCCTGCTTGTTTCCACCCCTCGATGTCCTCATGGGTCACCTCGACACCGAACGTGGCTGCGGTCTCGATGATCGCCCGACGATACGACGAGCCGACACCGGCGATCACTCCGTCCATGTCGAACAGCACGGTCGCTGGGGCCAGGACCGCCTCAAGTGCGGCTTCGAGCCTCCCCATGTCGTTTGCATCACCAGGTACCGTGATCCGGATGTGCTCTTCAAGACCGAGTCGATTCGGGAACGATCTCGTACGGATACCCAGACCGGCGAGCCCATCGAACGCCCATCGTGGGTCGGGATACCGGCCGAGGACGAAGTTCGCTTCGGATGGGTACACCTCGATGTCGAGGGTGGTGAGGCTGTCCTCAAGGCGGTCTCGATTCGCACGGATTGCCTCGAGGTAGCCGGAGACATCCGAATCGGCCTCGAGCCGAGCTTCTGCGGCGACGATCGCCGGTGAGGCAATCGGAAATGGGCTCCTGATTCGACCGAGCGCCTCGACTACCGGTTCAGGACCGATGAGATAGCCGACCCTGAGTCCAGCGAGGCCGAATGCCTTCGATAACGTCCTGATGACGGCGACGTTGTCTAGCTCGATGGCGACCTCGGTGAGGTCCTCATCAGTGAACTCGACGTAGGCATGATCGATGACCACGAGGGTCGGTGCCAGTTCGGCTGCTATGGTCCGAAGCTCGTCTGGATCGATGGTCGCGCCAGTCGGATTGTTCGGACTGACGATCATCGCGATCGGGGTGGAGTCATCACCGGCATCGATGAACGTCTCGATGGGAAACGTCGATCCGGGCCACTCGATGTCAATGACCTCCCCGCCGGCGAATCGAGCGGCTCGCTCGATCATGATGAACGAAGGTCGATGGGTCAAGAGCGATCGACCCGGTTCGAGGTAGGCCCTCGCCAGTAGATCGATCGCCTGATCACCACCGGCGGTGACGATCACCTGCTCCGTCGAGACGTCGAATCGGTCTGCGATCGCCTCGGTGAGCCGGGTGAGGTCAGGATAGCGTCTGATCACCTCTCCATCGATTGTGGCGAGTGCCTCGAGGACCTCTTTCGGCGGAGATGGGCCTTCATTGCCGGCCAGTTCGAGATCGATCGGTCCCTGTGGTGATGGCGTCGAATATGCCTCGAGCGTATGAACTACTTCGATCGGCGGCGGTACGTTCCATCCACTCATGGGCGTTGCTCCAGTGGGATGGGTATTAATGACATCTCAGGAGACGATCTGCGAGAAGTCGGTCACGACGATGTCGGTCCCGCCGGCCTCCTTAATATCTGGAACGATTTGGGTGACACGGTCTTTCGGGACGGCTGCCCGCACAGCGTATCCATCGCCGTTATGGAGCTGTGCAACGGTAGGCTTGCGCATTGCAGGCAAGGCACCGACGACGGCATCCAACTTGTCTTCGACGACGTTCACCTCGAGCATCACCCGTTTGCGACCATCGAGGACCGATCGCAAGAGCAACTTGAATCGCTCGATAGCCTCAGATTTCTCGGGATCATCGAGTGACGCTGGATTGGCATAGAGCCGTGTTGAGGATTCTAACAGCGTGTCGACCACCTCGAGATCATTCGCCTCGAGCGTTCGCCCCGTCTGGGCGACATCGACGATACAGTCGGCGTCTTCGGGAGGAAACACCTCGGTTGCGCCATATGATTGGATGACCGTCCCCTCGATACCCTGTTCGGCAAGCCAGACCTCGGTAAGCCGTTCGTACTCCGTGGCGACGACGAGTGGACCCTCTGGGAGTTTGCCGTCGACGACCTGGTCCTCTGGTGCGGCAGCCACGAGGCGGACTGGATCGAGTTCGGTATCCATGATCTCGATGAGATCGGCGTCCAACTCAGCAACCCAATCGGCACCGGTGAACCCGGCATCTCGTGACCCAGCAGCGACCATCTTGGCCACACTCTGTGGTTTGAGGATCTTCGCCTCAAACCCCTCCATCGAGAAGGTCGGTCGATAGTTTCGATGACGATGCTCGACCTCGATGTTCGCATCACGTAGCAGTTCGAGGACGTTCTCCTTGATGTGGCCTTTGGGGAGTCCAAGCTTGATCGTCGGCTCCGTCGTAGCTGGTTTCGTTGAGGTCATCGTCTGTTTGGTTCAGTACCACTCCCTCAGTTGGGCGACCTTGTTAACCGCTCGGCTTCGCCCTCGACTGTCGAAGCGACCGTTGTGCCTGCTCAATCGTCACCGGAGAACGGCCAGCTTCGCGTCGGTGTGATCGTCTCGTGGACCTGCGTCTGGACGAGGATGACCCCCACTGCAGCCAGGGCTGCACCAAAGGCGAATGGGACGATGAAGCCGAGATCGACAAGGAATCCTGACATGAACGGACCGATGGCGACCCCGAAGCCGAATGACATCGTCAACACGGCCAACGTAGCCCCCGAACGACCATCGGGGGCAAGGTCACCAGCCAGTGCTAGAGCTGGGGCAAAGACCATCGCACCGGCTACGCCCTGGAGGAATCTGGCGAGGAACATCAATGTCGAATCGAGCACGATCCCCTGGGCGAGCGTCGTCGGGATGAGCATCGCGGTACCCAGTACGATGAATCGCTTTCGACCGTAGAAATCGGTCGCTCGCCCGATCGGTGCCTGGAGCAAGACCTGTGCGATGATGAATGCGGCGAACTGGAGACCGAACCAGCTCTCGCCTTGGCCAAGCCTCGTATTGATGATATCGCCGAGGGTTGCGAACAGTGCGATACCGACCGCCATGAAGAAGGAGACAACTCCAAGGGTGAACACCGGATCGAGTACCTGTGATCCACT
>SKSH01000125.1 GCA_007118075.1 Halobacteriales archaeon | reverse complement strand
TGTCCGTCACCGACTCGAGTTGTTCGGCAAGCGAGCTCATCCCGGTCGGACCTGGGAGGGGGAATCTGTCTTGCCACACTTTTGCCGGATCTATCAAGCATTCTGCGACCTCGAACGAGAACGGGCTGAGACGGTCACCCATCCGTATTACGACCATCTCGACAACCCGTGGCCGATGAACGTGGCAAACGTCCGTTCCATGCCGGAAACCGAGAGTGTGGTACCCGATTACCTCCGGGCTGATCTGCGCATTGGGGTCGCCCCCACCGAGACGAAGGATGAGGTATCTGCGCAGTTCCGCGAGCGACTCGAGGCGATGGTGGCAGAAGATCCATGGCTTCGTGAACATCCACCGACGTTCGACCGGATCTCGTTCCAACTCATCCCCGGCGCCGTCGAACCGGGCGATCCGGTCATCACCTCGTTGTGTTCGGCACTCGATTCACATAGCCTCGATGATAGCGTTCGTGGCTACACCGGTGGTGCGGACACGCGCTTTTTCAACGATGCAGGCATCCCGGCGGTGCTCTTCGGTCCCGCGAGTGCCGACACCGACCACGGGGCACACACCGTCAACGAGACCGTGCGATGGTCCACGGTCGAGCAAACGGCTGAGGTCCTCGCTACCATGGCGACTGAGTACCTATCCGACTGAGTTCTGCTCGAGATCAGTTCTGTGGAATGGTGTAGACGTCTGGATTGACGACGTGTTCGGGTACGTCCCCGAGGAGGACGGTCCTGACATTCTCCGCCGACCGGCGGCGGAGCTCCTGGATGCTGTCGATAGAATAGTAGCCCATGTGTGGCGTCAAGATCGTGTTCGCTTGTTCCCTGAGCGGATGGTCTTTCGCGAGCGGTTCATCCTCGAAGACATCGAGACCGGCTCCGGCGAGATGGCCCTCGTCGAGCACCTCGACAAGGGCATCTTGCTCGATCAGACCGCCTCTGGCGGTGTTGATGATGAACGAGCCAGCTTTCATCGCTCGGAGTCGCTCGGCATCGAGTAGGCCCTCGGTCTCCTCAGTCAGTGGGGCGTGGACTGAGACGACGTCGGATCGATGCAGCAAGGTATCAATATCGACCGGGATTGCACCTGCCTCCTCGATGACCTCATCGGGGCAGTATGGATCGTAGGCGAGGACCGTCATCCCAAGTGACTGTACCTTCTGATTGACCGACTGGGCAATCGAGCCGAATGCAACGAGTCCGAGGGTCTGATGCTGTAGCCGTTTCACGGGGAAGCGGTCCTTGGTCCATTCCCCATCCATGACCAGTTCATGGTACGGGAGGAGGTAGCGTTGGAGCGCAAGCAGCATCGACAAGGCGTGGTTGGAGACCTCGTCGATACAGTAATCCGGGACGTTTGTGACGGTGATACCGGCGTTTGTCGCCGCCTCGAGGTCGATGTAATCGACCCCGATGCCAGTTCTCGAGATGACCTGGCAGGCATCCATCGTTGCGATGACCTCCTCACTGGCGCGAAAATGGCTCGAGATGAGTGCATCTGCCTCGGCCACGGCAGCGGTGAGGTCGACATCGGGATCTTCCCCATCGATGATCTCGGCGTCGATGTCGTCGAGGACGGATCGTTCGATGTCAAATTCCGCAGGTGTGTGGTCGGTAAACACGACCGTGTAGCCCATGGATAGGGGATGCCGTCAATCGATTTGAGTCTTTTTGTTACAAAACTGGGCATTCTGACGGTATGGCGGTCGGTCCAGCGCTGCAGTGGTTACGAGTGATTTATCTGCTGGCTCGGCCTTATTTCGGTTGGAGTATGCAGGAAGTTAACACAGGAGCGGCTCCGTCAGCCGACGGATTTGCGCTCTCTCAAGCGATCGTGTCGAACGGGTTCGTCCTCACATCTGGACAGACACCTCGAGATCCAGAGACCAGAGAGGTCGTCGGTGGGACGATGGCAGAACAGACCGAGCGGGTTATGGAGAATCTGGATGCGATCCTCACGGAGGCCGGTACCTCATTCGATTCGGTCGTACGGTCGACCGTTTATCTGACAGATTTCGCAGATTACGAACAGTTCAACAGTGTGTATGAATCGTATCTCGCTGAGCCATTTCCAGCTCGCAGTACCGTCAAGGTGGCCGGGTTGGCACCGGGGGTCAGAGTCGAGATAGAGATGACTGCTGAGCTAGAAGAATAAACAATACGATATTCATCATTTCTCACCAGCTGACTAAATACTTTTTTGACATTTATATTGGTATTTTAACTATGAATTCTCTATCCTGTAGTATTGATAGACAAATCCGGTTTATTTCGATGATTACTATTTGTTGATACTATAATAGATATTTAATTTTGGATATTATATTATTGTATTGTCATAATTCATATAATGCTCCAATTATATTTGTATTCTGCCAATAAACGTTCGATATTTTCACTGTAGCGTCCCAGATCGGCCGTGTATAAATCGGTACAAACGCTACGGTCTAATCACGCTCTTTGTATCATGTCACCAAACTGAGTGATATAGCTCACAATCCAGTTGATATGATCTACAGATTCCCTGGCTGCTATCGAGGAGAATGGCCGTGTTACCTGTGTTTGTCCACCGGTCTATGAGCCCGCCTCAAGGACGAGGCCCTCAGCTCGGTCCCTTGCACGCTCGATAATGGCCGGTCGTGATTCGAACTCGATCATCACGCCTGAATCATCATAGGAGATATCGGTGATTCTGGCGTTGTCGTGGAGCCAGGAGACGAGAGACATGGTGTTGTCTGTGTGTGGGACGACCAACCGTTCGCCAAGCCACGGCGGCAGTGCGGAGGTGATACGCGATCGTAAATCATCGATCCCATCGCCGCTCACCGCACTGATGTGGACCGGGTTCGGGGCGAGAGCATCGATGGCCGATTTCACCTCGGTGAGTTCGGCATCGGTCACCCGGTCGGTCTTGTTCAAGACGGTGATGATCGGCGCTTGGTTCCTGGCACTGAGGATATCGTGACAGGTGACGAGCTTCTCTCTGACCGTGGTGACCGGCTCGCTCACGTCGATCACAAGCAACACGAGATCAGCCTGGTAGACCGCCTCGAGGGTGGAGTTGAACGATTCGATGATCCACGGGGGCAAGTCGGCGATGAATCCAACCGTATCGGTGATGAGGATATCACGGTCATCGATCGTCGTCGATCTGGTGGTGGTTCCCAATGTCTCGAACAGGCGGTCGCTTGAGGCAGCGACGGGGTCAAGATCTGGATGAAGATCCTCGTTTTGATCGATGGAGAGCTCGCTTGCGAGGCGACGGAGGAGGGTCGATTTCCCTGCGTTGGTGTATCCTGCGAGGGCGACGAGGTCGAAGCCCGAATCACGCCGGCGCTCTCGACGCTTTGCATCGCGTACCTCCATCGTCGTGAGCTCCTCTTGGATGCGGCTGATGCGCTCTTTGATGTCGCGTTTGCGGCTCTCATCGTACTCACCGAGCCCCATGAACCCTGGGTGTTCCTCTCGCTTGGCGAGGCTCGTCTTCGCTTCAGCACGTGGAAGCTCATAGCGGAGCTCGGCGAGTTCGACCTGAAGCTGTGCCCTCCTGGTGTTGGCACGTTGACCGAAGATATCGAGGATGAGTCGGAACCGGTCGATGACCGCCACCCCCTTTGGCAGCTTGTTGCCTAAGTTGTACGTCTGGTACGGCCCAAGTCGGTTGTCGAAGATGACGAGTTCGGCGTTGTGCTGGATGACGAGCTGGGCGAGCTCATCGACCTTCCCGGCGCCGAGTTCGAGGGCCGGATCGCCCGGTCTGACCTGCGTGACCTCGTCGACGACCTCGTGGCCGGCGGCGGCCGCGAGCCGACAGATCTCACCGGTGTCCGGGACCCCCTCATCGACGCGTTTGGCGACGATCACCCTCATGGGTGCGGTCGTCGCTGCTGGTGTGCGCCTGGCACGTGTGCACTATAGGATATGCCGTGACCGCACTTAAGCACTCAGGCGGTCGGTAACAGGCATTCGAGACTTGGCCGATTGGCTGTGACCGGTCACTCACGATGGGTTGGACGCATGTACCAAGTTCGCCAATCGGGGGATGCTGTGGCGGTCAGATGAACCGCGGCGTCCGGTCGATGTAGGACTGGTAGGCGGTCTTGTCCCCGATCGTCTCCATGACCTCCTGTTCTTCGACGATTGAGAGCCGGTAGTAGAAGTATGCCAACACCGGGAACATCGCCATCGTGAGCAGTGACGGCCAGTGGACGAACCACCCGAAGAGGAAGAGCATGAAGCCGAGGTACTGTGGATGTCGGGAGTAGTGGTAGATCCCGGAGGTGACGAGCTCCTCCTCGGTTCGATACAGCGTCGACCAGCCGATGGCGATGAGGATGCCTCCGGCGATGATGAGCCCCGCCCCGACGGTCTTCCAGAAGGTCAAGGCCATCGTCTGGCCGAGGAATTCGAACTGATAGAGCATGGTCTGACCGGCGGTGGCTTCGAGGCCGACACCGGTGGGGACCGCCGCCGAGGTGATGTAGATCGTCAGCGGGACGCCGTACATCTCGACAAAGAGCGAGACGATGAACGCGGCGTAGACGCCGAGCGATGCCGATTGCCAGTTGACCCGCCAGCGAAAGCCCATCGCCAGCGGGATGGCGAATGCGATGAACACACCGACGTTCAACGCGACGAGATCCCAGCGTCCCTGGATGATCTCCGCCTGGTTCGAGATGAAGAACCACATGTGTCCGAAGAAGGACGGAACCAACGATGTCCCCTCGACGATGGCGATGCCGACAGCGAGTATGACCAGTGCATAGATTCGTCGACGAGAGAGGGAGATGGGACCAAGGGAGACGGCCTCTGATTGCATCTAGTCGTACTGCCGTGCTTGATGGGTATGAGCGTGACGGCTCAGCAAAACACCGCTTCACCTTTGCGGTGAAGCATTCTCACCGGCTCGGTCAACGACGACGGTGGAGGTATGCGCTGCCGGCGATGAGCAAGCCAAGGGCAAGGAGCGTGATCCCAGCGGTAAAGCCAGGGATTGCGAATGCGGTGTCATCATCGATCTCGCTCAGCGCGTACAGTTCATCGGTCCCACCATGTTCGGCCGAAGTCCATTCGACGGTGGTGTCATCGACGAGGTTGCCGTTGTGTTCCTGGATCTCTCCGGGCATGTGCACGATGATGCGCATATCGATCATATCCTGGAAGTCTTCGTCAGCTCCGTTGAGCCCGTCATCCTCTTCGAAATCATCGATTCCGTCATGGCTGATGAACTCGGCGGTCGCCTCGTCCTCATCGATGGTGACGGAAATGTCATCCAAGGTGGCCGGGTCGGTCGGGTCACTCGTGATGAGTAACAGCAAGCCACCATCCTCGAGCTCTTCATAGTCGTACTCGATGTTGTCGAAGTCGCCAGTGTCGTCCTCGAGGTCAGCCTGCATGTCGGCGATCATCATCTCACCGACGGAGTCGTACTCATCTTCATCCAGTTCCATCTCCATGAACTGGACGACCATCTCGTCGAACTCCATCTCGGCATCGAGTTCGACCATGCCGTCTCCATCGACGGTAAATTCAACAGTCACCGTGACACAACCGGCGAGGAAGATCAACAATACAACCGCCAGTACTGCGTAGGTTTTTCGCATGATTTGATTCGGATACCACCATGGTAGCTATAACGGTATTGATACTTGTGACGGTAGGTTACCGGCTACCGTGGTCGCTGCAATCACCCATTGTGCTTGACGCTCACGGCGAGACCGGAGCCGACCGGGAGCACGGAGGTGACGAATCCTGCATCATCGATGATGTGCTGAAGGTATCGTCTGATCCCCTCGGCTGTTGCGTCGAGCGCTGGATCGGTGTCACCCTCGATGACCGCGTCCATGATTCCAGCGGTATCCATATCTCCGGCGGTCAGCGCGTTATCGGCGATGATGACACCACCCGTAGCGACCTTGTCTCGGACCAATTCATAGCACTCTACGTACTGTTCCTTCTCGGCGTCGATGAGGACGACATCGAAGGGGCCATCGTGGCGATTGATGATCTCCGTGGCGTCGCCGACCTCGTAGGTGATGAGGTGGTCATAGCCGGCCTGTTCGAGGTAGGTCTCGGCATCGGCCATCTCGTTGGCATCGATCTCGGTGAGGATGAGTTCACCATCATCGGGAAGGGCCGGCGCGAACCACGTAGCCGAGTAACCGAACCCAGAGCCGAACTCGAAGATGCGTTCGGCCCCAGTGGCGACCGCGAACTGTCGTAACACTGCCCCGGCAGCAGGTCCGATGATCGGGAATCCCTCGTCCGCTGCCCTGGTGGCCATCTCATGTTGGATGTCGTCGTGGACCGGTGCCATCGCTTCGAGGAAGGCATCCAGCTGGTCGAACTGTTTGACGTTCATGAGGGGTCACTCGTGGAGTGGGGTTAAGGGCGTGACGCTCGCTCCATGGCTGCCGCCATGCTCGTGTCCTGGCCGATGTGACCTTCAGGTAGATTGGTCGCAGAATTCGACTCCGGTGATCTCAAAGCGAGCCCCGCCACCATCGGCCTCGGCGATTCCGATCTCCCAGCCGTGTGCCTCGGTGATCTCACGGACGATCGATAGCCCGAACCCGGTCCCGGTCTCGCTGGTGGTAAACCCTGGTCGGAGGATCTCTCCTCGAAGATCAGGTTCGATGCCAGGTCCATCATCCTCGAGGAAGAATCCCTCTTTGAGCCGACCGACGGTGACGGTCACCTCATCGCCACCGTGTTCGATGGCGTTCCTGATGAGGTTCTCAAAGAGCTGTTCGAGCCGGGATCGATCGGCCTTGATGTGGTCGTCGACGAGCGATCGAAGGGATGCATCCTTTGTCTCGACATTGGACCAGCATCGCTCGACACACCTCGATAGCTCGACCCATTCGGTCTCATCGATCGGCTTCCCCTCTCTGGCCAGGGTGAGGAGGTCGTCGATCAGCTCCTCCATCCGTCGGAGGGCATCTTCGATGGATTGGGTGTAGGGGCTCTCGTGGTCCTCTTGGATGAGCTCGAGATACCCATTGGCGATCGAGAGGGGATTGCGCAGATCGTGACTGATGACACCGGCGAAGTCTTCGAGTTGTTCGTTCCGACGGTGGAC
>SKSH01000101.1 GCA_007118075.1 Halobacteriales archaeon | reverse complement strand
TGGTCCACGATGCCGGTGGATTGCTCTATTACGACGGGGCGAACCTCAACGCGCTGCTCGGACGCGCCAGACCAGGCGATATGGGATTCGACATCACGCACTACAACGTCCACAAGACATTCGCCACACCACACGGTGGGGGCGGACCGGGGGCAGGACCGATCGGGGTGACCGACGAACTCGCCGAGTACCTCCCGGCGCCGGTCGTCGAACGAACCCCAGATGGAACCTATCACCGAACCGAACCCGATGCGACCGTGGGGAAGGTCCACGGGTACGACGGCAACTGGCTCGTGCTACTCAAGGCATTCTCGTACATCGCCCGCCTCGGTGATGAAGGGCTCTTGGATACAAGTGCGAAGGCTGTGCTCAACGCCAACTACCTCGCATCGCAGGTGGACTACGAGGTGCCGTATGGACCGGTCCAGCACGAGTTCGTCGCGAGCGCCGGCGAACAGGATGCCGGAGAGGTGGCTCGGGCGATGCTCGACTACGGGGTCCATCCGCCTACCACGAAGTGGCCTGAGCTCGTCGATGAGGCACTGATGACCGAGCCAACCGAGATCGAGACGAAGGACTCCCTCGATTCGCTGGCAGCCGCGTTCAACGCCGTCAGTGAGCTCGACGCAGACGACCTCGCCAGCCGACCACATCGGATGGCACCAGCTAAGATCGATCAGGTTGCCGCGGCACGTTCACCGAAGCTGAACTGGCGAGACCTGTAGCCTAACGAGTGTCACAACGGTTTTAGCCCGCCTGGACGCTAGGTGAGCCAATGACCGTCGTGAGCGTCTCCATGCCGGACGAGCTGATCGAGCGGATCGATGCCTTCGTCGACGACCACGGGTACAGCGGTCGCAGTGAGGTGCTCCGTGAGGCCGTCCGCAGCCTACTCGATGAGTTCGTCGAGCACGAGCTCGCCGGTCGACGCGTCATGGCGGTGGTCACCGTGTTGTTCAATCACGAGGTCACCAATCTTGAGCATCGAATGACGGATCTCCGCCATGAACACGAGGAGTTCGTAGCCTCAAACCTGCACAGTCACGTTGGCGATGGACTGTGTATGGAGCTGTTCATCCTCGAGGGCGACCTCGATGACATCGCCGGGTTCGTCGAGAAGGTCAGGGCAACAGAGGACGCACTGTCGGTCGATTTCTCGGTCGTTCCGCTCGACGCATCCGAAGCGATTCAGGCAGTCGAAGGGATTTGAGCGAGGGCAGACCAGAACTGAATGCTGCTGAGCTGACATGCGAGCACCGGCCAGGAAGCCGGTACCTGGCTGATCGAGGGGTCGACCCAGCGTGACAACGTACCTCCGCTCCCACGAGATACTAACCATCTCGAGGGGGTTCGGTACATCGCATGGCCGGTCCCATGAGAGAGGCTATTATGGGACTCCACGACGAAGTCCGGACAATGCCAAATCTCGAGGATACGATCATCCAGGATCGCAACCGGATACAGCCACACCATGCAAACAACCTTGGGACGGCCCATGGTGGCAACGTCCTCCGGTGGATGGACGAGGTTGGAGCGATGAGTGCGATGCGCTTCTCGAATCGTCCGTGTGTGACCGCACACATCCATGCCGTTGACTTCGAGCTCCCACTAGAACTCGGCGATATCGCCTTGATCGAGGCGTATGTCTACGATGTCGGGCGGACCAGTATGCGTGTCAGAGTCCGGGCGTACGGAGAGGATCCGTTCACTGGTGAACACGAGCTGACGACTGCCTCGTATTTCGTATTCGTCGCCATCGACGAGGATCGCAATCCGACGCCGGTGCCTGAGCTCACCATCGCGTCTGATGAGGGCGAACGCCTCAGGAAAGAGGCACTCGACCATGAGCGGAATCGATCTTGAGTCACCACGTCATGCAAGGACATGGCAAACAGATTACTGCATCGGCAGGTATATCTGTCCGGGAGGGTAGGCTTCGGGTGGAGTTAAAGCGAATGCCAACTGGTACGGTTGCCTTTTTCCACGATCGGAAGGGCTACGGATTTATCGAATCGGACGATTCCGACGAGGACGTCTTCTTCCACATGGAGGACGTCGGCGGCGAGGATCTGCAAGAAGGACAGGAAGTCGAGTTCGAAATCACGTCTGGGGCGAAAGGCCCGCGTGCGACGAACCTGACGCGACTGTAAGGGACGTCGCTGACGTTCCGGTGCTATTACACCGATGAGCCGTGCGGCTGTTGCCGATGCTGCAAGGCCTATAAACCGGCTCAAGCAATGACCTCCAACGAGCGACCGTGAGCCGCCTCCAGATTCCGAACCCGCTGCGTTTGAGCATCCTCTGGGTAGGCTACCTGCTGGCCAGATTCGGCCTGGTCGACCGCGAACGCGCGAAACGAACGACCGACCTCGCCTGGCCGCGCATCGTTACGGGGCTCGCCCGGATGTCGAAGAATGCGGTCGACGTGGCTATGGTGGGGATCGCCGTCGGACCTGCCGCTATCGCCGGTGTGGGCTTCGCCGGCCCCTTCTGGGGGCTCGCATTCGCCTTCGGGGGTGGTGTTGCGGGTGGGACGATCGCCCTCGTCTCACAACGGTATGGGGCTGAGGCATACGATGAACTAGGGAATGCCGTTCGATCGAGTGTCCTGTTGGTGCTCGTGGTGACACTCCCAGTCGCAGTCGTGATGGCAACCATCCCTGGGTTCTTCATCTCGATCATCACCGACAGTGAGGCTATCCTCAGAGAGGGCTCTGCCTACCTACAGGTCGTCGCATTTGGGATCCCCTTCGCAGGCCTCAATCTAATCGGAAGCCGGACCTTCGTCGGAATGGATGATGCCTGGACACCGATGGTCATCCGTGCAAGTGGGGCAGTGGTCAATATCGTCCTCAGTGCCATCTTGATCTTCGGCCTCGGGATGGGCGTGGTCGGGGCTGCACTCGGGACGGTGTTGGCGAACGTCGCCGTCGCCTTATTATTCATCACTGGCCTCATTGCCGGGGGCCTTCCCTTGATGGGTCGGTTCCCGACTGCCATCGATCCGATGGGAAGCTATGTGAACCGAGAGATGATCCATTCCCTAATCGAGATCGGGCTTCCGGTACTCGGGACGTCGTTGGTCTGGACACTGGCAGAGGTACCGCTATTGAGCATCGTCGATCTCTTCGGTGAGGACATCTCGGCGGCGTACGTCATCGCCCGACGCATCGCCGCACTCATGAACGTACCTGGATGGGGCTTCGGTCTCGCCGCCTCGAGCCTGGTCGGCCAGCAACTTGGTGCGGGGGATGAATCGCTGGCTGAGACGTACGGTCGAGAGATCATCCGCCATTCGGTGGCAGTGTATGTCTTCGGTGCCGCTGCGGTCTTCATTTTCGCAGAACCGATCGTCTCGCTGTTTCTCTCAGAACCCCCCGATGCGACGTTCGATGCCGCAGTGGCGTTCGTCCGGGTGGCGAGTGTCGCCATCATCTTTCAGGGGCTTTCCGGCAGTGCCGCCGGGGCACTCAACGCCGCTGGTGACACCCGATGGCCGTTTTACAGCCAAGCCCTCGGGATGTTCGGCCTCGCCATCCCGGTAGCATACATCGGGGCGGTGACCCCCCTTGGTGTCGTGGGCATCTACCTCGCCTTCTTTGCTGAGACCTCGGTTCCATCGGCCATCAACTATCACCGATTCTCCACCGGCAAATGGAAGGCAATCAGCCGGGAGTATCGTCCTGATACCTCACTCGCCGATTGAGCATGGTGGGTGCATGACGTTCATGATAAAATGGCGATTTGAGAGTGCCGAGTCATAAAGAAGACCTGGCTTGTCAGCTAGCGCATGAACGCCATCGAGACGTCAAGATTGACCAAGCGATATGGTTCGGTGACTGCGCTCGACGGACTCAACCTCGAGGTAGAAGCAGGCGAGGTGTTCGGGTTCCTCGGCCAGAATGGTGCTGGCAAGACGACGACCATCGACCTATTGTTGGACTTCATCCGACCGAGTGAGGGTCACGCAACGATCCTCGGGTATGACGTACAGACTGAGACCGACGAGGTTCGTGAACGAATCGGTATTCTCCCCGAAGGTTTCGACCTTTGGGAACGATCGACCGGTCGCCGACACGTCGAGTTCGCCCTCGAGGCAACCGATGGTGGTGGTGATGTTGATACCCTCATCGAGCGCGTTGGCCTGACCCCACCAGATGCGAAGCGATCGGTCGGTGAGTACTCCAAGGGGATGAAACAGCGGCTGGCGATGGCGATGGCACTCGCCGGCGAACCAGAGCTGCTCATCCTTGATGAACCTTCCTCAGGTCTCGATCCCCACGGTATTCGACGGATGCGTGAGATCGTCAGAGAGGAGGCGGCAGCAGGGACGACCGTCTTCTTCTCGAGTCACCAGCTCGAGCAAGTAGCGGCCGTGTGTGATCGGGTCGGCATTCTCAATGAGGGACTGCTTGTCGCGACCGACAGCATCGAAGGACTCAGCTCGGCCGCGGGGGTCGGCAACGAACTCGTGCTCGAGGTCGACGGTCCGGTCTCAGAGGGGCTCGAACAGCTCAATGGAGTGGTCGATGTCCATACCGATAACGGTGAGCTCAGAGTTGGTTACGCAGATCCTCAGGCCAAGGCACAAATCGTCCATCACGTAGTCGATTGCGGCGTCACGGTGCAGGACTTCACCATCGCTGAAGCCAGCCTTGAGGAGCTGTTCGAGGTGTACACGAATGGTGATGAAACAGGTGGTGTCTCCGCATGAGGACAGCGACCATCGCCCGGAAAGATCTCGAGGATGTCGTCCGCTCTCGGCTCATCTGGGCCGTCTTCGGCCTGTTTGTCTTGCTTATGGGGATCATCGGAATCGCATCAGCGAGCGATGGTGACAGTCAGATCACCACTGAGGGATTAATCGGTCTGTTCGCCAACCTTGGAGCCTGGTTGATGGTCCCGGTGATTGGGATCATGATCGGCTACATGGCCATCGTCGGTGAGCGTCAATCAGGAAGCCTGCGTATCCTCTTCGGGTTGGGTTTCACGCGACGTGATGTCCTGACCGGGAAATTACTCAGTCGAAGCATGGTCATCATCATCGTCACCATCGCCTCGTTGCTGGTGATGCTCGTGATGGCGGTGTTCATCGCTGATTCGTTCGATCTCGGGCTCTTCGCCCAGTTCGCCGCCCTCAGCATCCTCCTCGCGGTCATGTTCACCGCAATCGCGGTGGCCGCCTCCGCGATCACCGCAACCCGCTACCGTGCCATGGGTGCCGCCATCGGTGCGTATGTCCTCTTCGCGATGTTCTGGCACCCCTTCGCAGCGGGGATCCACTACCTCATTGTGGGTGAACTGCCAGCCTATGAGGCACCAGAGTGGTACTTTCTGCTCACCAGGCTCAATCCCCTCGAGGCCTACAATCAGGTCATCTCGGTCTGGACCGACCAGTATGTCTGGGGGATGATCGGATGGGTGACGGTGGTCGAGGATGTCTCATTCGAAGATGCGAACTCGCTCTTGCTCACCGAACGGGTGAGTGGAGAGCTCCCGTTCTACCTGAGTGATTGGTTTGCTGGTGTCATCATCATCCTCTGGGTCGCAGTCCCGATCGCCATCGCGTCGTGGTCATTCAATCGAGCCGACCTGAACTGAACTTCATGAGGAAACTAGCCTCGAAGCCTTCGATGAACGTTGATATACCCTCACCTGATGGCATCAGTCATGTCAATTGATGATGACCGAACGGTGGTCGCAGGCGGCCCTGATGGGGCACCGGCAGCCAACACTGAGTCACCAGAACCAACCGAACCTGAACCGGACGACTTCAATCAGTCGAACGCTGAACCCCCAGAAGAACAGGTCCCGATCAGGATGCTCCTCAAAGAGCTCCCCTGGATCCAGTCGATCGGAGCAGGTATCGTCGCGTTCATGGCCGCCTCACTTGCTGTTGCTGGACTCCTCCAACTCGATCTGCTCGTCGGCGAGGGTGAGGTCTTCGATCCGCTCATCCCCCAGCTCTTTGGATTCGGTGGACCCGATGCGGACATCGAAGCCCCAGGCGTCTTCTATATCAGCGGTTGGGCAGCCTTCTCCGCGATGTTTGTCGAGGTGAGCATCGGTCTCTCACAAGCGGGGATCGATATTGGGGCCAATCTCTTTGGTGGTGCTGAGGATCTCATCGTCCCACGTGCCGTCTATCATGCCATCCCAATCGTGATCATCATCGGGGCAGGGTACCTCCTTGCAAAGCGACTCGTCCCGAACCAGCGCCGAGAGGGTGCAATGGTAGTCGGTGCCTCATTGACGGCTGGTTTCCTCCCGATTGTGGCACTGGCCACCCTCCCATTGGGCTACGCCCTCGACCTCGATGGGGTCATGACATACGTGGGGATCGATACAATCACAGCTATCCTCATAGCAGGGATCATCTTGCCGATGACCTTCGGTGCCCTCGGAGGATATCTGTACGGGAGACAACAGCGGCGTTAGCGGCAGGTCACCACAACGCTCGGTCGTGACCAGCCCGTCGGCGAAACGCCATCAGCTCAGTGAAGAGCGGCGTCCGTTGCAGTTCATTGTAAATCGCCAAGAGAGCGGCCATCTCATCCTCGACGTAGGCATCGATACGGTCGTATCGACCATCGGCATAGAGTATCGGGATGTCACGACTGTTGGTCGGTGCGGTCGTCCCCAGTAGAACCTCTCTGATTGCATCCATGCTAATGAAATCCGCACCAACGAGATGGACGAGATCGAGGTACATCGGCCAACGATAGAGCTGTTTCCAACAGTCCTGTTTCGTCCACCCCAGTCTGCTGCGTAACCCGTCGTGCATGAGGCACTTCGTGAAGACAAAGGGTACATCGAACTTGAGGAGGTTGAAGCCAACGAATAGGGCGCCACCCGCATCTCGTTTCCGTTGGATCGTCGACCAATCACGGAGAAATGCCTCGAGTAGCCCAAGCTCAGAATCATGCTCCCACCGACGGTATATTGTGAGATCGCCCTCGGCATCGGCATACTGTACGGTGATCACCTCATGCTCGAACGGTGACAATCCGGTGGTCTCACAGTCGAAGCCGTAGATGATCATCGCCGACGGTTCGTCCGGGTGGGATATAGTGTGCTGGGAAGCGGTATCAACACTAGAGTGGACTGACCAGGGGGAGTTTCGAATGAGTGCTGCAGAATCCGCGACCCGGGTCACCACCCTCGTCGTGAGATCGGCACCAAACCAGTACTCATCAGGAACTCACGTCCCAACCGCGGACCAGTTTGATCGGTTCTACACACAGCTATCGCTCGCATCTGTGTCCTTTTGACCACGTATCCCCAGACATAGGACATGGTTATCGATCCAAAGCGGCTCATCGGGCTACTTGTCGCCGCCGGGTTGGTCTTGGCACTCCTTTGGATCATGCTGCGGATCGTCTTCCTGTTGGTCATCCTTGGGCTGGTATTGGCTATCTCGCTCGGACTCCTCGTGTATTGGTGGCGACACCGACGGGCACAGTCTGTGACTACCTGAACATGCAAACTGGTGAACAAAGCTGACTCACCAGCTGATATCTACCATCAAATGAGCCTTTTGTCCAGGCCAGGTGTTGTGTAAATGACCGTCCAGTATAGGTATTGGATACGTCTCCTACCCAAGCTAGATCGGGTTTTAGTTGACCACATGGATTGTGACCCAATACGGAGATGACATAGTGGTCGATCCTAATGAGCCAAAGGGAACTATCATAACAGTCAAACTCCCGGAAGTTGGGGAATCCGATAACAATTGAAGTGGTTTTGACCTCGAGGTGCGACCAGAGGTTTATGCCAACTCCACATAGCACAGCCACCGTGTGATAAATCGCTGGGCTACCCTCACAGCCTGTAGCCCTATGACCGCATGATTCAGGGTATAGCGAATGGCTCCAAGATACCTTAAACAAGTATCAATCAGCGCATGTCGTATGGGAGAACTGAATCACATGCTTTAGAATGATTTGACACTTCGAACGATCTTACCATAAGATCCGTAATGCCGTACGCCAGGGATCAGGCTTCGACAACGGCCTGTTGCAGGATGGCGTATTCGGCTTCGATGAGTTCCTTCATCGTCGTCAGGGAGATTCCGAACTGACGGTTCATGTATCGAGACAGCACTGGCATGAGTGCTCGGTCAAAGAGCGAGGTTCCAGCCTCGAGCTCACCGTGCATTCGCACGATGGTACCGTCTTCGGTCTCGGTGTATTCATAGATCATCTCACCGCTCATGTCCTCATCATCGAAGACCGAGACGGTCCGGTGATTCTCCTCGTCAACAGTGAATATCTCGTTACTCGTGGTGGTCCTGCCGAGCATCTTGATTGTATTCCGGAAGTGGATCCCCTCAGCGGTCTCCTCGATGACTTCGTAGTCAATGAGCGCTGGCATTGCCCTTGCCCAGTTCTCTGGGGTGATTCCCCACTCGAAAACGTACTCGATAGGTGCTCCAATCTCGATTTCGTGGTTAAAGGATGTCATATGGATGTAACTCAATCGTCAGTTCAAACGAGAATGACTGTCTGATCTGCGACAGTAGAAGTATAGGGGCTCTGAGGTATTAAAGATGTAGTGATATGTGCTGTCATTGGAATAGATAAATATGTAGATAGAGATATTGAGACGCACTAATTCACCAAGTTTGAAGTACTGCTTCTGGTAAAGTAGAAATGTTCTATACCGTCGATTATATCATTTATCCGTAATTATTTGAAAGGCTGGCCACCCTACGACCGACGGCCGATCATTACCCCGTGGAGTTCACATGCCACAGCTCGAAAAATGCGCTGGTGCGAAACCATCCGTATTATTCGAACTTGGATTGACCACAAGACGGTGGCGACCCGATCCACAAGTTGTAGGATAATCGCTGAGCGAGATTGACCGCTATATCTGAAAACACAAAAATCACGGACTGAACCTTGAGAATTCGTGACGCAGCGATCCCTCCCCACAACAGAGGTATCAGGATGGACTCGCCGGGATTTGAACCCGGGGCCTCTCCCATGCCAAGGGAGTGATCTACCGCTGATCTACGAGCCCGCAACGGCGACTTTTGCAGCAGCAAGAATAAACCCCTCGAATGGGATGATAGCCAGCATCCAAAACCGAAGTTTTTGGGAACCCCCACGTATCTTCCATTTCGCTCCGATAGGTTCACAATCAAGCCTTGCTGCAGTCTCACCATGCCAGGTCCCATCTTTATCCGTGGTGACGGAGTCGACCTCCACCCGGTCGACGAGGAGGACCTCCCATTCCTGCAGGAGGTCATCAACGATCCATCGATATGGCTCACCCTCGGTCGAGCCCGACCAGCCACGCTGAAAGACGAAGAAGACTTCTACGAACATGCTGTCCAGGCAGACAATCAAGAGCATCTCATCATCGCCACCGATGGTGAAGCGGTCGGTATCATCGGGTTGCACGATATCAACCACATCTGGGGAACCGCTGAGCTGGGCTACTTCCTCTCGTCCGATCATCACGGTAAGGGGTATGTCACAGAGGCGGTCGGATTGCTGAGCGACTGGGCATTCGGCCACCTCCGGATAGAGAAGCTCATCGCATCCGTCCTCGATGGAAATCCCGCCAGCCAACGGGTGCTCGAGAAGAATGGATACACCGAAGAGGGTCGACTGACCGAATTCGCGTTTGTCGATGGTGAGCGCCTCGATCTACTCATCTACGGGCGGCAGGCCGACCAGTAGCGCCGTCCCGTAACCCTTTACCTCACGGATGCAGTAGCCGATCCACGGAACGACACGGCCGCAAATCTGACCCGTCGGCGATCAGCCGGCTTGAGATTGCGGCAGTGTGACCTTCTGCCGGCGGACCGTGGAGTTCCCGATACACCATGGCACGAATGCATACCCGCCGCCGGGGATCCTCAGGATCGGATCGACCAGCGGCAGACGAAGCACCGGAGTGGAGTGACGTCGACGTCGAGGCCATAGAAGCTCGCGTCGTCGAACTAGCTGAAGAGGGACTCGCACCCAGTCAGATTGGGATGCGCCTTCGCGACGAGGGTGTCGATGGCACCCCCGTCCCGGATATCAAGCTCGCGACGGGGCAAAAGCTGACTGAGATCCTCGATGAACACGATGCAGGACTAGAACTGCCAGAGGACCTCTACAACCTCCTCGAGCGAGCGGTCAGGGTGCGTGAGCACCTCGAGGAGAACCCGACCGACCACTCGAACCGACGGGCGCTACAGAACACTGAGTCGAAGGTCCGTCGGCTAGTCAACTACTACCGCGGAGATGCGCTCCCGGAAGACTTCGTCTACTCCTACGAAACGGCGAAGGAACTCCTATAGATGGCCACCGGATCGTCTGATGTGTCGCTCGCCGAGGATGCGAGTGCCGAGCTCACCGAGCTGCTCGGATCAGACGATCCCATCGCCATCGTTTCGACGCCGGCGGTCCGTCAGGTGCTTGCGGCAACCGTGTTGACCTCGGTCGCAACCGCTCCGCAGGTGCGAATCATTGGTGCAGATCGACCCCCCATCGAGACCCCAGCAGGACCGGTCATCACGACGACACCTGGACTCGTTGATGGGGCGATCGAGCTCTCACCGTACACACCACTGGCCGAGGTGGAGGAACTTCTCGACCTGACCAACCTCCCAGAGCCGCTATCGAGAGCCATCGCCGCAATCAAGCGAGTCGGTGCCGACCCCAGCCCGGGGATCGTGACGGCCCATCCGACGGTCGAGACCGCGCTTTCGCAATCGATCAGACTCCCGACCCTGACCAGCGACGTACCGATCGAAGGCGAGATCGTGGCACTCGATCTGGCGGCTCGTAGAGACTTGGCCTCTTGGGTGACCACCGCAACGGTGTTCGAACGAGGCACAGCCGCCTCTACCATCGAATCCGCACTCGGGCCGACGTACCTCAAAGACGGCCCAACGACGACCGCGGAAGGGGCCCAAGACGTGCTCGCGACGCTCGCCGAGATCGACCCAGGTACGGTCATCGCGGGTCTACTCGGGCACGGCTGGTCGCCCCTACTCGAGGCATATCAGTCGGTGGTGGATGCGATCAAGACAACCACCAATACCTTGCCAAGCGGTACAGACAGCGAGATCGCCATCGCTGAGATTGAGGAGGCCTCGACCGTCGCAACGGCCCGTTGCTGGGCCGCGAATGGCCTTGAGGCACAGTACGGACTGGTGCTGGCTGGCGAGACACCGACCGCCCTTGCGCTTGTCGCACCGGGGGACCGATCGGCGAGTGCGGTCCTCGAGACGGTCGTCAGTCGCAACGGGGGAGCCAGCTGGGGTGATCCATTCGTCGCCGGGGCAATCATCCCCTCGCGACCTGCTGACCCGACACGAACCATCATGGAGGCACTATGAACGAAGCGACGATCACCACGACCCACGAGCACCCCGAGGTGATCGCCGCCGCGATCTCCCCCGATAACACGCCAGAAGTCGTCACGACGGTTGAGGGTGCGACCGTCACGACCATGATCGAGCGCGAGAGCATCGGTGGGCTTCGCGCGACGATCACCGACTATCTGCGGGCGGTCCATGTGGCGGACCGAACCGCGGGACTTGTAACCACCGAACCCAATCAACAACCATGAGTGAACGATCCATATCACGCCAAACCAGGGGCAAGACCTGGTACACGGTACTGGCCCCCGAGGGCTTCGACCGGGCACCCGTCGGTGAGACACCGGCGGATGAACCCGAGTTGCTCCTCGGGCGAACCATTGAGACCACGCTGGGAGAACTCCTCGATGACTCGAGTGAGAACAACACGAAGTTGACCTTCCAGATCGTCGATTTCGGCTCTGATAGTGCATATACGACGTTCAAGTCACATGAACTGACTCGTGACTACCTGCGAAGCCTCGTCCGCCGAGGTGCCTCGAAGGTCGATGCGGTCGTCTCCGTCGAGACAGCCGATGGAATCGCGTTCAGTGTCCAGCCGGTCGCCTTCACCACGCAAAAGGCAGATCACGAGCAAGAGCGGGCCATCCGACGACGGATGGTCGAACGCGTCGAGGAGGCAGCCGCTGAGCGTACTGCCGATGACTTCATCGACGGGATTGTCCGTGGCCGCCTCTCATCAGCCATCTACGCCGATGCGAAGGAGATCTACCCACTCCGACGGGTGGAGATCCAGAAGGCCGCACGTGAGGACCGACCCGAAGAATTACAGGAAGACAACTAGGTTTTCGATCTGTTTCGTCCACTGCTGATGAACTTCGAGAGCCGGTGGTTCGAGCACATCCCCAGTGAATGGGAATCGGCTCGATACTTGTAGTGAATGGGGACCAATCGGTTACCAGGAGGACCCTCGAACGATGTCTACCACCATCCTCATCATCGCCGTCGCCAACGCGGTGACGTTGGTACTTGGTGGGACGATCACCTTCCTTGCCTGGCGAGCATACCGTCGAACAGAGAGCGCAGCGCTCCGTTCTCTCTCGATCGGGATCGGCCTCGTGACCCTCGGCACGCTCATCGGCGGTTCACTCCATCAGCTCGTGGCGACCGACGTCACCACCGCGGTCGCGGTCCAGAGTGTGTTCGTGGCGGTCGGGTTCGCCGTGCTCGGCTACTCGCTGTCGAAGACTGCCGCCGCACCACCGATCCGATCCACACTCTTCACCCGTCTACGATGACGGTCCCGATCATGCCCCCATAGAGGTGTGGAATGCAGTAGTATCGGTATGAACCAGGCACCTCGAAGGTATGTGAGAATGTATCACCGGCATCCAGCCGACCACCGGTGTGATCGTGCCACGCCTCGACGGCCTCGTCGGTCGAGTCGTAGTCACCGGTCGCGAAGAACTCGGCCTCGTCTGGAATCTGATTATCGAACGCCGTGACCGTGTGCGCACGTGAACTCGAGTTGTACCACGTCACGGTCTCACCGACCTCGGTGTGGTACTCTTCGGGAAGGAACGAATGCGCGGACATCCCGATGTTCCCCTCCTCGAAGTCACTCGAGCCACCGGTGGTGAGGTCGACACAGCCCGCCACAGCCACAGTCGCGATAGCTGCAACGAACGCCCGACGATGCATAACAGGGGATTCCAACCGGATGGATTTAGGGACCCCGGTTGGTGGGCTGCATCGCCAAGGACAACAGGTAAGGCTCGCGTCGGCAACGAACCGGATATGAAGCCGCGTGTCGTCGAACACGTCGGTCCGGCCGACGTCGTCACCGCCGCGCACGCCGCCCTCGGGCTCCTCGCCATCCTCGTCGCCCCAGAAGACCTCGAACTGGCCGCGAGATTCGTGCTCGCGGCGGCAATCCTCGATGGTGTCGATGGGATCGTCGCCCGATGGCATGGCTCGACAGCCATCGGTCCCTACCTCGACTCACTCGCCGATGTGGCCTCCTTCGCGGTGGCTCCAGCGGTCATCGTCTTCTTCGCCATCAGCGAGGCGTGGGAACTTGATGCCGTGGTACTCTCGATCGACTTCATCATCGTCGGGAGCATCGTCATCGCCTTCACCGTCACAGCCGTGTTGCGCCTGGCACTCTACACCGCCTTCGATACCGCTGATACCTACACCGAGGGGGTCCAGAGCACCCTCGCGGCGACCGTCATCGGGGCGGCGATACTCGCAACCGTCACCGATCCGAGGATCCTGTTGGTTGGGATGCTCGTGTTTACCGTGCTCATGGTCGCCCCGATCCGCTATCCCGACCTCCTCGTCCGCGACGCCCTCATCATGGGAGTCGTCCACGTCATGGCGGTTATCGCCCCATATGCACTCGAGCGTTCCTTCCCGTGGGCGCTGTTGATCCTTGGGGTTGCATACCTGCTGTTCGCCCCCTGGTTGTACTGGCGTGGTCGATGGCGATTGATGGAGTGGAAAGGAAACGCTTAGGGCGCGTTCGGGCCACGCTACGGCCACGAAGCGGTACCCGCCAGAAGGTGCCGACCAAGGACCCATGAGCGAGGACATACCAGACCCAGATGACCTGCGTGAGCGCATCGAAGCGCTCGCTGAGCGGTTGGAGGAGGCATCGCTCGAGGCCGACTACCAGGCTGTCGAAGAGGAGCTTGAGACGCTCGAGGCAGAGGTAGGCCAACTCGAGGAGGACGCTACTGATGACGAGGGGGCCATCGAAGAGCTCGTCGAGGAGGTCGACATGCTAGCTGGCACCCTCGAAGAAGAACGTGGACCGTATGCCGAAGATGTTGTCTCGGTACTCGAGGCATGTATCTCGACGATCGAGGGCGAGGAGTGGACCGAACGTGGTCTCGAGACGGTCACACAATCGGTGACCGCCTTCCTCGATGAGGAGCTCGAGGTACTCCCTGATTACGAGGTCGAAGCTGGCACTGACGCCGCGGTAGCCGCCGTCCAGGCCGCCATCGAATCGATCGAGGCAGCCGGGCTCGATCCAGACGACGACAGCGAGCGCATCGCCGCCGCCCTCGAGGCGGCTGAGACACTCGCGGCAACGCTTGACGAGGCAGAGACTTGGGACGACCTCTCTGTCCGTGAGAAACTCGAGGTGAGTGGATTCTACGATATCCTCGACCACCGCAAGGATTACCCACCGGAGTGGAGTGCTCTGAAGGCACACGAGCAGGCAGGCAATGCGGACATGATCCTCCTCGCGATGGATCTGCTAGATTCCGACTTCATGGAGGAGCACGCGATGGAATCGCTCAAGCGATTGGGTCCAGCCGAGGCACTTGATGAGATGCTTCAGCTGGCAAAGCGCCGCAATCAGGATGCCATCGAAGTGCTCGGTCGCATCGGAGACGACGAACCGGTTGAGATGCTGTGTGAATACCTCGAGGAGGGAACCAATCGGCCGCTCGAGCTGACGATCCTCCAGACACTCGGGCGAATCGGGAGCCCTGCGGCCGCACAGACGGTCGCCGACCGGCTTGTCGCCGACGATCCAGTGGTTCGGTCGACCGCTGCTCGGACCCTCGGTATGCTCGGTGACACCAGGGCCATCGAGCCACTCGCCGACGTCCTGGAGTCCGATGCAGCTGGGAACGTTCGAGCCAGTGCGGCATGGGCGCTCAACGAGATCGGGACGGTCGACGCACTCGAGATTGTCAGCCAGTATACGGGCGATCGTGAGTACCTCGTCATGGTCCAGGCAGATCGTGCTGCCACCTCGCTCAGTGTCGAGGCTGCCTGAACTCGTTCAGGCACCAAGTAAGCGGACGGTGAACAACAGTGCGAATGAACCGGCGAGCATCAGCGCTCCGGCTCGACCGAGGGACGTGTACTCGTCGATATTATCCTGCATGACCGTGATCCGGTAGCGATCTCGATCCTCATTGTACGTGATGTACGGCGGCATCTGGAAGAACTCGAGAAAGAGCAGTCCACCACCAACCGTTCCAAGCGCGTACGCCGCCAGCTCGGCCCAGAGGAGATACGACATACGGGTCAACCCACGAGACGGGTTTACTTAAGTCGGTGTAAACGGGTTCAAGTGCCAGACCGGGACAACCAGAGGTAGTGTGGGAGATATCGTTCATCATCGTCCTCACGGCCGGTTCGCCCACCGGTGAGCTCATCCCAGAGGGCAACACGACCGACATCGAGATCGTCGCCCTCTACCCCAACACCATCCATCAGGGGAACGATGGGGAGTTCATCGTCGTCTCGATCCCCGAACGGACGAACCTCTCCGGTTGGCTGTTCCTCGATGACGGCATCCAATCGGCCAAGCCCCCACCAATCGAGACCGAGGGGGTCGTCGCGTTCAGTCACCACCCAGCGCTCGTCGAGGGCTACCTCGACATGCCCGTGTATCAGCTCGAGGGATGGTTACAACTTGCCGTCGATGGAGAGACGGTCACCCTCGAGATTGACGGAATCCCGGTCGATTCGGTGGGATACGACACTCGAGCACCACGGGCAAATCTCTGGATCAGGGATGAGAGCGATCCGTGGGTCCCACTTTCAGCGACCACGTTCGATCCGGCAGCCGACAGCGCCAGTGTGACGACGTTCGTCCTCCCTGATTCACCCACAGCCGTCATCGAGGTGCTCGATTCGAGTACAGAACGCATCTATCTCGGTGGGTACGAACTCGGCGACGAAATACTCACAGACGCGTTGATCGAGGCGGCAGCACGCGGACTTGAGGTTACCGTGCACGCCGAGGGCCGACCGGTCGGTGGTATCACGAAACCGTACGCAAACGCCCTCGATGCCCTCGTCGAGGCGGATATCCCGGTCACCGTCCACCGAGGGCCGTATGCACGATATGGCTACCACCATCCGAAGTATATCATCGCTGACGACCGGCTCCTCGTGACGACTGAGAACTTCAAGCCAGCTGGAACCGGTGGTCAGGCCAGTCGTGGCTGGGCGGTGGTCATCGAGTCAGCGAAGCTCGCTGACGAGGCGGCGGCGGTGTTCCATGCCGATAGCGACTGGCGCGATGCGATCGATTGGGACGAGGTGCGTGATGAGCTCAACCGTCATGCCGTCGATCCAGCGAACGGTTCATACCCGGAGGGACATCCACCAAGCGCACACGAACAGATCAAGACGACGCTCATCGTCGCCCCTGATAACGCCGAGGAAGCGCTGCGTGAGCTGCTCGCGTCGGCCGAGGATTCGATCCATATCAAACAAGTCAGCATCAGCGATCCTGACTTCCCACTGTTGGCTGAGGCGATCGATCGGGCCAGATCTGGTGTCTCGGTCAAGATCTTGCTCGCTGACCGGTGGTATGTCCGTGATGAGAACCGTGAACTCGCCAAGACGCTCGACCACATCGCTGAGGCAGAAGGACTCGACATCGAGGTGGCACTCGTCGATCGGACCTCGACGTTCGACCGCATCCATGCGAAGGGGATCGTCGTCGACGACCGTGCTGCCGCCGTCGGCTCGATCAACTGGAATAATCACTCGCTCAGGAACAACCGGGAGGTGGCGGTCATCCTCGAGGGTGAATCGGTCGCGGACTACTTCATCGAGGTCTTCGAGGCAGATTGGCCGGCCACGACCACCGATCGGTGGACGCTTCCGATCGCCTTCCTCATCGCCGCGCTCGCGGCCGCTGGGCTCGTCGGTGAACACGCCAGACGACTTCACCTTGAGGGAGTCGATGCCCAGGAAAAAGAGCGATTCACCCAACCAGATTAATCGCTGGATACACCGGTATCGGCATCGATCGGGGCGTCACCGAGATGGCCGATGAGTGAGTCAAGTACCTCCTTGCGTCGACCGCCAACGAACCTGATGGATCCGACGACCAGGTGACCACCACCGCTGACACCACCTCCACGGATGGATTCGGTCAGCTCGTCGACGATCTCGGGGATGTCCAGGCGAACCCCATCGCTCCGAAGCACGGCGAAATCGCTACCGTATCCGATGGTGATCATCGGATCTCCGCCGGTCTCGGCGACCAGATGGTCGTGGATGGCGGTTGTGGTCTTCCCAGGGGCGGGGTAGATGTGACGATGCGCGAATCGATCGAGATCGATCGTGTGCAGCGTGGCACCATTCGGGAGATCATCACGCTCGAGATGTGAGCTTGCCGCCTCGAGTTGATGCTCCACCTCCGTTCGGGCCCGCGAAGAGAGGAGCTCGACCACGCGTTCGTGATGCGCCTCGTCGGTATCGACCGCGAGGAGATCCTCGATGAGATGTCGGCCAGCCCGGTAACCGAGCCAATGGGCGGCATAGTCGACCGCCTCGGTGATCCGCTGGATCCACTCGGTATCACGACTAGCGAGTTCGAGGTAGTCCTCCATGGCAGCAGCCTCAGAGCGGTCTGCTGTCCCGGCGATGGCCGGTAGCTGGGATACCTTGTCAGTCACGTCAGGGTCGACCATCCGAGCCACCTCAACGGCCATCATCGCCGTCGTCATCCGGTAATCCTCGTCAATGAGATACGGATTGACGTGGGCGTCGAGGTACGGTTCGACCGCCGCATGGTCGGGGAAGTGGTGGTCGATGGTGATGATCGAGAGACCGTAGTTCTGCAGCGTCTCGATCGCCGGAGCATCCTCGGCAGTCGAGCCATTGTCGAGCATGATGACGAGGGGGAGCTGCTGTCCGTGGCGGTCTTGCTCCTCGAGTGCCCGGTTGAGGTCGCGGGTCGCATCGGCCATCTCGTAAAAGGGAGCCTTGCTCGGCAACCGCCGGACGAGGTAGTTCGCCGCATCGCCGTCATGGTGGACCTGTGTGGCAAACGATTCGAGTGCCAGTTGCAACGGGACGCTGGCACAGATACCGTCGACGTCAGCATGATGGCGAATCCGCACCGGTCGACCCTCCAGCAGGGCCCCTCGAAGCCGTGATGCTACATCCTCAAGCGAGGGCCAGATGGTGTCGAGTGAGTCCCACTCGACGAGTGGATCGATCGACGGTGGAGTCCCAGCTGCCGCTCGCTGCTCGGAGATGGCGGTCTCGACGCCCGAACGCTGCTCGCCTTCGAGTACCGTCACCGCCTCTGATTCTAGCTGTACCGACCCATCGTAGCGTTGGACCTCACCGGCGATTCTGACAACGTCCCCTAGTTCGACATCGGGATGTGCCCGGATACCGGCCCGCTCGAATGCTGCGGCGATGAGGATTCCGTCGCCGGTCGAGACGTGGAATAACGTCGGGCCGCTCGTCTGTTTAATCTGGGTGATGCGCCCCTCGATGGTCACCGATTGACCGAGGTGGTCGAGTAATCCGTCCGCCGTGACTGGCCCGCTCGGGGGTTCCTCGACCTCGGGTTCAGGTGCTTCGAGGTCGGTGCGGGGCAGGAATGAGATATCACCGTTATCTCGGATCCGATCGAGCTCGACGACGACCGTGTCGCCAACGGCGTAGGTTCCTTCGAGGTTCGATTCGTGTACGAGGCCCGAGATCGATTCGTTGAGATCGACGAAAATACCGTATTCGACGATACCATTAATGGTGGCAACGTACGGGGTATCGGGTTCAATGTCATCGACGGTGGCGGCCGGGTCAAGTCGAACCGGTCCGGCAGACGCATCGTCGATCTGTGATTCAGCGGTCATCGCTGAGCTTCGGTAGGTTCCTGGTTCGTTTAACTCCTTTTGAACGCGCGCGCCGGTGCGTGGCGGAACGTTTAGCACCGCCAGGGGGCTATCATCCGGGCAGATGGGCCTGTTCGATTCACTGTTCAGCTCGAGGGAGGTCCTCGGCATCGCCAGAGAGACGATCGATTTCGCCCTTGAGAGCGCCGAGCAGACCCACCCCAACGAGTACATGGGCCGGCTCCGGGCAGTTCCAGCCGCAGAAGTGGGCCTCGAGGAGGACGGTGTCGTCATCACCGATATCCTCGTCATGCCCGGGACGTCCTCGAGTCCGGTGCAGGCATCGGTGAAGAGTTGGGTTATCCCGAACGATCTGCGCAGTGTCGGGTCGGTACACTCACATCCAAATGGCGTCCTTCGACCGAGCCAACAAGACATCCAGACCTTCGGCAAGGGCGATGTCCATATCATCATGGGTGCGCCCTACGGCGCAAGTGACTGGCGTGCCTTCGACCGGCAGGGCAAACCGCGAGAACTTCCCGTCCTCGACGTACATGTACCCGACGCCGAGGACTTCTTCGATTTTACCCAGGCGGATATCGACCAGGAGTTGTCCAGCAGATGACCGAAGATCGGACCGTTGTGGTCGCACAGGGAACGTTCGATATCGTCCACCCGGGACATATCCACTACCTCGAGGCGTCAGCGGCCCTTGGGGATCATCTCGAGGTCATCGTCTCTCGCCGATCGAACATCGATCACAAGGAGCCGCCGATCCTTCCAGCAAGTCAGCGCTGTGCCGTGATCAGCGCGTTCAGGATGGTCGACAATGCACGCATCGGCCATCCATCGGACATCTTCAACCCGATCGAAGCGCTCGACCCAGACATCATCACCCTCGGATATGACCAGCATCACGATCCATCGGCGATCAAGGCCGAGCTAGCAGATCGGGGGCTCGACTGCTCAGTTGAACGGGTTGGACCCTACGAGGGAGCTGGCAGTGAACTGCTTTCTTCAGGTGATATCATCGAGCGGATCGTCCAACGCTACGGCTAGTCGTCCAGCTCGGTCACCAGTTCGACGGCCGCCTCGACCGCCGAAGCGGCATAATCAACCCGATCTCGAGCCTCATCTGCGTCCATCCCTGGGCCGGTGATCCCCAAGGTAACCGGCGTGTCCTGCTCGAGTGAGACGCGCTGGAGGTTCATCGCGACCGCGTGGCCGATGACCGCATCGTGTCGGGTTTCTCCCGTGATGATCGCCCCGATAACGACCACCGCATCGATATCCTCTCGCCGGGCAAGTCGATCAGCCGGCAAGACGGTGTCGTAGACACCGGTGACCTCGTGTGTCGCCGCCACGGACGCATCCAGCTCGGCCGCACGGTCGGATGCCTGCTGCACCATCTCCTCGATCAACGGCCCGTGATAGGTGGCCACCACGAATCCGAGTCTGCTCATACGGAGGTGAGGGTCGCTTGGCGCCATAGCGATGACGGTGTCGAGACGGTTTTTACCTCGCCCCTCATTGCTCGGGCCAAATGGTCGACCTCCGTCGGTACACGAATGACACCCTCATCCTTGCGGTGGGTGCCATCGTCCTAATTGCCCTCGTGTTACGGCTGATCGGCCTCGGCCAACGAGTGGCTCACTGGGACGAGGCTCGAGTCGCCTACTTCGCACTGCAGTACACGAACACCGGTATCTACGAGTACCGACCGATCACGCACGGACCGTTCTTACACATCGTCAACGGCGACATCACCTTTCCACTCCTTGGTGCGTCAGATACCACCGCTCGGCTGCTCGTCGCATTCGCCGGAGCGATGTTACCTGCCGCAGCCTTGCTCTTTCGTAACCGGCTTCGACCATGGGAGGTCGTCTCCATGGCCGGATTACTCGCGGTTACCCCGGTCATCCTCTACTACAGTCGGTTCATGCGCAATGACCTGCTCCTGGCCGCCTTCATGCTTGCTGGATTCGGGTTACTCATCCGGTATCTCGAGACGCGGCGGGGGCGATACCTCTACGCTGCCACCGCCCTGGTAGCCCTCGGATTCACCACCAAGGAGAACGCTATCATCTACCTCGTGGTCTGGGTGGGTGCAGCGTTGTTGATCATCGATCATACGACATACCGACAGGGGCTGAATCGGGTCGCAGCTCGGATCGAAACCAGACTCCCGACGATCGAAGAGCTCGATCCACGGGGTCGCGACCAGCTGCCACAAGCCTACCGATTCGCCGGTCACGCCGCCCTTGCCGGAGGGATCTTCGTCATGATCGTCACGTTCTTCTATCTCCCAAGGGGACCTGGACAGATCGGCTTCTTCGAGGCATTCCTCCGCCCAACATCACTCGGAGACGTGTTCAGGACCGGCTTCATCGAACCGCTTCACCGTGGGATCACCAATTGGAGTCCGGATGGTGAGACAGGGACCCTATACGAACACTACCTCCGACAGCTGGAGAACATGATCGATGCCATCGGATACGGTGGACTCGCCCTGTTCGGGCTCGCCATCCTCGGCTTCCTGCTTGAACGATACCGGGATCAGACGCGGGAGCTCGTCATGTTCGCCTCATACTGGGGGTTCGTCAGTCTCATCGGATATCCACTCGCCGCAAGTGTCCACAACCCAGCATGGTTGACGATGCATGTGCTCATCCCACTGGCGATCCCTGCCGGAGTCGGTCTAGCCTGGTTCGCCGATGGGCTGCACTCGGCGATCCAGCAGAAAGACCTCGTGAATGCAGCCATCATCACGGTGATCCTGCTCGGATTGGGTGGGCAACTCGCGTTCGCTGGTGTCAATGGCGTGTA
>SKSH01000219.1 GCA_007118075.1 Halobacteriales archaeon | reverse complement strand
CTTAACTGGCAGGTTCGCCAATCTCAGACCCAGTGAGTGTCACCCTCGAGCTCCGGACGGTCGAGCCAGGTTCGGATGACTACGTGCACGCAGCGTGGGACCTCAAGGAGACCATCCGCGAGCGTGAGGGGGTCCTCAAACAGCGCAAACGGTTCTTCTATCAAGCGTATCGACGTGCCAGATGCAACGTGCTTCTCTCCGGAGAGGAACTGATCGGGTTTACCTCCACTCGATCTGATGGATATCTCTTGTTCCTGGCTGTCCATCCGGATCATCGAGGCAATGGCCATGGTCGTCGACTCATCGCAGCTGTCGCTGATCAACACGATGTGATCACCTGCCATGCGAGGAGTACCAACACCGATGCCATCGAGTTCTACCGAACCATCGGTTTCGAACTCGATCGACACATCTCAAACTACTACGAGGACCGAGGCGACGCATTCTTGCTCCGGCTGGGCGAATCGACGCGATTTCGCGACCGGCTCCGGGAGTACCTGACCTAGGCACGTACCCTGCTCATCCGATTCTCCGGCAGACCTTTATTGGTATTGGCCATCTCCCAAAGTATCGTGAACGAGCGGACGCAATCGTACCTTCGAGGTCGGTTCGGCGATTACTATCGCCGCCATGAGCCGACCGCTCCAGCGGAGGGACGACAGTCAAGTGCCCCACCGGCCGTCGCCGACCGCGAGTGGGCTCACATCCCGTTCACCCGGTCAGCAAGCACGACGATGATCAGACACGAGGCAATCCTCGATGCGACACATCTCGGCGACTTCCTCGAACAGACGAAACCACGCCATGTCTACCATTCGGCTGCCCTCTACGCTGAGCCAGGTGCGAACACCATGGGTGCGAAGGGATGGCGTGGCGCAGATCTCGTCTTCGATCTCGACGCAGACCATCTCCCCGGCGTCAATCCAGACCGTGACGAGATGCGCGATATGTTAGCTGCATGTCGGACCGAGACGATCGAACTCATCGAGATGCTTGAGCTCGATTTCGGCTTTGACGATCTCACCATCGTGTTCTCGGGGAATCGGGGATACCATGTACACGTTCGCGACGAAGGGGTCCACTCCCTCGACCGTGCAGCCAGGCGTGAGGTGGTGGAGTATATCCGTGGTGAGGGGCTTTCCTTCGACTCGTTGATGACGACTGAGGCGGTCGCCGGTGGGATGGGAACGACCACGAAACGCCGATTCCATACCGATCGTGGCTGGGGTCAGCGGGTGGTCGAACGGCTCATATCGTACCTTGAACCGCTTCGCGATCTCCCCCGTGATGAGACAATCGAGTATTTGGCTACCTTCCCTGAACTTGGTCCATCCAGGGCTGAATCAGTCGCTCGTATGGTGGACTCTCGATGGACGGCGATCGAACGCGGTGACCTCGATCTCCACCCGGATTTCGTCAGATTCGTCAGGGCGTTCCTCGAACATGAGGTTCAAGGTAGTGGTCCGGCCATCGATGAACCGGTGACGACCGACGTGCATCGGTTGATCAGGCTTCCAGGGAGCCTTCACGGGGCCACCGGGCTGGTCGTCTGTCCGATCGATCGAAGGAACCTCGATACCTTCGAACCACTCGAGGCGGCTGTCGCCCCGATGTTCGACCAGGTCGACATATCGATCGAGGTGACTCGACCGATCGTGACACATGTCGGTGGCGAACGCCGACGGTTGGATCCCGGTATCCATACCGTCCCGGAGTACGTTGGCATCTACCTGATGGCCGGCGGATCAGCTGAGAAGGTGCAAGAATGAACCTCGATGAACTCAGAGCGGTTCGAGATGATGAACGCGAAAGCGGTGAGTTGCAACCACTTCGTCCCTCTTTCTATGGGGAGGCTCGGTCATTCGTCGAGGAGCTCGAGGAAGAGCGCAACCGGCAGTTCGAGGCGTCAGATGACCCGCTCTCAGATCCTGCCGTCGAGCGACTTAACGACAAACACAACTCAGCCGCTGAGGTGCTCTCATCGATTTTTGAACACCGTATCTCCAAGTTACTCACCCATGCACTGACAGATGTGGTCGGCCAGGCCGCCGATCCCCCTGCCATGACCGCTGAGGAGGCACGATTCTATCAGGTCGTCGTCGAGAGTATCCAGCACACCCGGGCAGCAGCTATCGAGGGGATCGATGCAGACCTCCCGACACCGCCGGAGCAAGAGATATCGCCCGACGATGCCGAGGACGTCGAGCCACCGTCGGTAGCGTCAGAAGAAGCACCCGCTGAAACGGACGACGAGCCACGGTCTGGTGATCGAATCTTGGTGCATATCGTCGAGACGGTTGGAACGATCCTCGGTGTCGATGAGCGTGAATATGATCTCGCGGCTGGCGATGTCGTCTCACTCCCGGTCGAGAACGCGAGAGCACTCATCGAGCGAGAGGTGGCAGAACAGGTCGAGGAGTGATTCTGATCGCTCAGTGGAAGGTGCGGTGCATTCTTTCGTCTGATGGGTCCTCGCCCGGTACTTCCTGGAAGCGCTCTTCGATGTTGTTGTAGGTCCGACGCATCTCCTCAGTGTATGATGGTTTGACCTCATCGAGTGCCGCTTCGAAGTGGTCTCGGTTGATGAGTGCATTCTTCACGCTCTCTGCCACTTCGTCGCGGTCAACCGTTTTGATGAGTTCACGGCTGGCGGCCATCGCCGCCTCTCGGCAGACCGCCTCGATATCGGCACCGACATACCCTTCGGTCAGTTCCGCGAGATCGTCAAGATCGACGTTATCGGCGAGTGGTTTGTTTCTGGTGTGCACCTCGAAGATGGCGCGCCTGGCATCGGTATCGGGAGCGGGGACATTGATGTGACGGTCGAGCCGACCGGGTCTGAGCAAGGCCGAATCGATCATGTCCGGCCGGTTCGTCGCAGCGACGACCACGACATCCTCTAGCTCTTCGATACCATCGAGTTCGGTCAGGAGTTGCGAGACGACTCGCTCGGTCACCTGGGAGTCCCCGTGTCCTCTGCCCCGTTCTGAGGCGATCGAGTCGATCTCATCGAAGAACACGATCGAGGGAGCATTCTCCCTCGCTTTGGAGAAGATCTCTCTGACCCCCCGCTCAGACTCACCGACGTACTTGTTGATGAGTTCCGGCCCCTTGATGGGGATGAAGTTGCTATCTGCCTCGTTGGCGACGGCCTTCGCCAGGAGGGTCTTCCCCGTGCCTGGTGGACCGTACAGCAGGACTCCCTTTGCCGCATTGAGGTCCATCGTCTCGAAAACTTCTGGGTACATGAGTGGCCATTGGATCGTCTCTCGTAGCCGTTCCTTGGTCGATTCGAGCCCACCGACGTCCTCCCATGTCACATCCGGTACCTCAGCGAATACCTCCCGCATTGCCGATGGTTCAACCGATTTCAGCGCCTCCTTGAAATCACGACGGGTGACCCTGAGCCCTTCGATGATCTCTGCATCGATCTCATCAGCGTCGAGGTCGATCTCCGGCCGGATCCGCCGAAGTGAGTTCATCGCTGCCTCCTTCGTCAGGGTCTCCATATCTGCACCGACGAACCCGTGTGTCCCATCGGCGAGCACCTCCAGATCGACATCCTCTGCAAGTGGCATCCCGCGGGTATGCACCTGAAGTATCTCCATCCGGCCATCTCGATCTGGAACTCCGACCTGGATTTCCCGATCGAATCGACCCCCACGTCGGAGGGCAGGATCAAGTGCATCTGGTCGGTTCGTTGCACCGATGACGACCACATCACCACGCTCTTCGAGGCCATCCATCAGCGAGAGGAGTTGGGCGACAACCCGACGCTCGACATCACCGCTGACCTCCTCACGTTTCGGTGCGATCGAGTCGATCTCATCGACGAAGATGATCGCCGGTGAGTTCTGTCCGGCCTCATCGAAGATATCGCGGAGTTGTTCCTCGCTCTCACCGTAGTATTTCGACATGATCTCGGGCCCCGAGATCGTCGTGAAGTAGGCATCGATCTCGTTTGCGATGGCCTTGGCCATCAATGTCTTCCCGGTTCCCGGTGGACCGTAGAGCAAGACCCCCTTGGGCGGCTCGATGCCGAGTTGCCTGAACAACTCAGGGTGCCGCATCGGGAGCTCGATCATCTCACGGACCTGTTCGAGCTCGCGGTCGAGGCCACCGATATCCTCATAACTCACTGAAGGAGTTGCCCGAGCGACCTCCGTCTCAGAGGTGATCTGTTCTGCAGAGCGATCACTGATGACGAACTCGGTGGTATCCGTGACGACGACGGTATCCTCGGGATCACAGTCAGCAATTTTCAATGGAACCGCCCGAGAACCGCTGAATCCACCGAATCCGAAGGGAATCGCAACAGTTTGTCCTTTGGTCACCGCACGCCCACTGAGTCGTTCTCTGATGAGCGGGCCGATGTCACCGCTGATCCGAAGGTTCTGTGGGAGTGCTACGGTGACGGTAGCCCCCGGTTTGACATCGGCTGGTTCGATCACTACGGTATCATCGATGTTCGCCCCAACCGTCTGGCGGAGATTCCCGTCGATCCGAATGATGGAACGTCCGGTATCCTCTGGGTATCCAGGCCACACCCTGGCGACCGCCCGATCTCCTTCCGGTCCCTCGATGACGATGTAATCCCCGCTCTCGAGTCCGAGTCGCTCGATCGCCTCTCGGTCGAGGGCGGCCAGTCCACGGCCGGCATCCTTCTGCTTGAGTGGTTTGACGTATACCTTCATGGTTCGTACTGAGTTCGTAAGTTCCCGTTCGTGCTGACGCCGGATAAAGCTCGCCGACTCGTCTCATAGTGGGCGAACGTAAACGACGACCTACACGAAGACTAACCTAAGGTAAATCTTGTAGGTATAAAAGCAGACCGGTAGGCCGGGAACCACCGAATGCTTTAGCGACAGCCTCGGATGTATCGCAGATGAAGTCGGTCGAACATGCTGGTCGTCGCACCGCCTATCGGGTGGCCGATCGAGGTGACGGCTCGAAGACCCTCGTGTTCGTCCACGGGAGTGGTGCGGACCGTCGTGTTTGGAAGGCACAAGACCGACTCGCCAGCTCACACCGAGTGGTCGCTCTAGATCTGACCGGCCACGGATCCTCGTCCGATATCGAGGTCGCCGCTGGGCCATCCTGCCTTGAGGTATATGCTGCCGATCTGGCCGCTGTGGCCGAGGCTGAAGCTGCTGATGTCGTCATCGGGAACTCACTCGGTGGGGCCGTTGTCCAGTGGGCCCTGCTCGAGACCGAGCTTGACCCGACTGCGGCTGTCCTCGTTGGCAGCGGAGCCAAGCTCGCGGTGCACGAGGATATTCGGCAGATGATGACCGCAGACTTCGACGGTGCGATCGACTTCCTGCATAGACCGGATCTCCTCTTCACTGACGGGGTGGATGAGCGGCTTGAAGCGGCATCTCGAGATGCAATGCGGGCGTGTGGCAGACAGATCACTGAGAGGGATTACCTCACCTGCCATTCATTCGATGTCAGAGACCGGCTCGACGAGGTCGATATTCCGGTGCTGGCGATCGGTGGTTCCCGTGATCGGCTCACTCCGCCGATGTACCATCAGTATCTCGCTCGGAACCTCGAACATGGCGTGTTATCGCTCGTCGAGGACGCGGCACATCTCGTCATGCTCGAACGGCCGACCAGCTTCAATACGAATCTCGAGGCATTCCTCGACCACGTTGCTCAGCTTTCAAAGAGATCCGGTTCGACGTGACTGTGCTCCTCGCCTGGATATTCGCCTTGGACTACCGCATCGCGATATCGGTCGATGGCTCGCCGCATCTCAGCACCCACCTCGCCGAATTGTGCTGAGAAGGGAGCGGCTCGTTCGCTGAGTCCGATCACATCATTGACCACCAGCACCTGCCCGTCACAGTGTGTGCCGGCGCCGATGCCGATGGTTGGAATCTCGAGCTCGTTGGTGATCCGCTCGGCGAGATTCGCCGGTACGTGCTCGAGCACGAGCGAGAAAGCACCGGCAGTCTCGTGTGCACTGGAGAGTTCGATGATTTGCTCTGCAGCCGACGTCCTCGTCCCCTGTCGTGCAAGTCCACCAAGTTGGTGCTCATGCTGGGGAGTGAGACCCAAATGTGCTTGGACGGGGATTCCGAGGTTAGTCAGCTCTTCGGTCAACTCGACGGTATGCGGTCCGGATTCGAGTTTGATGGCGGCGGCGTTCGCTTCTTTCAACATCCGTCCACAGTGCTCGATTGCGTCGGCTCGACTAGCCCCGTAGCTGAGGAAGGGCATATCGGCGATGACCAGTGCATTCTCCGCTCCACGGGCGACCGCTGAGGTGTGACTCATCATCTGCTCGATCGTCACCGGAAGTGTGTTCTCGTAGCCAAGCATCGTGTTGCCGACGCTGTCACCCACGAGGATCATGTCGATACCAGCTTCATCAACGATCCTGGCGGTTGGGGTATCGTATGCCGTGAGCATGGTGATCGGCCGATCAGCATCCCACTCACGGATATCGGTTACGCGAACGACCATGGTGGCCATCTCGGTTGGATGATGATTAAGCCACCCGGTCGCTCGGTGTGTTTAAGCATTCGGCGCTGCCAGCCTCGTACATGTACGACATCGGGGAATACTATTTTGAGGAGGTGGCCTCACTCGGTATCGCCATCGTTCTCGGCCTCTTGTTCCTCCTGGCACCACAGACGGTCTATCGGTATGTGATCTACCTTTACCGTGGTGCCGATACGGGCAGTGGCGGCCAGTGGGGTTCAGACCCGAGCCCAGGTCACCGAGCTATCTTGGCGATTCGCGGGATAGGGGTTCTCTTTTTATTGATCGCACTGGCCTTCGCATTCGCACCCTGGTGGCGGGGTGCCTTCTTCTGAGGCCGTCATGGCAGAGGAATCGGTCGATTACCGTTGGGTCATGGAGATGACATTCATCCTCACCGTGGTGATCGGTACCCCGATAATCGCGCTAGGTGGTTTGTTAGTCGAGTTCGACGGTTGGTCCGGACGGGTCGTCTACGCGACGACGATTGCTGCATTGGTGTGGTTTCTGACGGCTATCTCGGTATACCTCAATGCACGAGGAACGCTTAGGCGTCCGTGAGGACGTGCCGGGCAATGATCTTTTTTTGAATCTGTGTGGTCCCCTCGTAGATGGTCGTCACCTTCGCGTCGCGGTAGAGCCGTTCGACATCCGTCTCGGATACGTAGCCATACCCGCCATGGATCTGAACGGCT
>SKSH01000161.1 GCA_007118075.1 Halobacteriales archaeon | reverse complement strand
GGTAGAGGAAACCGGTCGGACCTGACAGAGGGTACCATCGGTCGCCCGCTTTTCAAGTTGGCGTGGCCGATCGTCGTGATCCAGCTCCTCCAGGTCACCTACAATATCGTCGATACCTTCTGGCTCGGTCGGCTCTCTGCCGATGCGGTCGGGGCGATCAGTCTCGCGTTCCCGATGATTTTCCTGCTCATCGCCTTCGCCGGGGGATTCACCACCGCCGGAGCGATCCTCGTGGCGCAGTACACCGGCGCAGAGGGGCGCGAACAAGCAGGGAAGGTCACCGGGCAGACGTTCATGTTCATCGGGCTGCTCTCGGTGGTGATCGGTATCGTCGGCTTTCTGATCACTGAAGAGGTACTTGGGCTGTTACCGAGCGATCCAGAGACGAGTGAACGGGTCATTCCGCTCGCGGTCGACTATGTTGAGATCATCTTCCTCGGACTGCCACTGATGTTCGGATTCTTCGTCTTCTCGGCGGTCATGCGAGGATACGGGGATACGAAGACTCCGATGTACGTGATGGTCGTCAGCGTCGCGATAAACCTCATCCTCGACCCATTCCTCATTTTCGGCTGGGGTCCATTCCCCGCGCTCGGGATCGAGGGTGCAGCGGTGGCGACGATCATCGCCAGAGGGGTCGGTACCGGATTCGGTGTCTACCTCCTCTTCTTCACCGACTACGGTCCGGCTGTCAGTCTGTCACATCTCAAACCAGATCTCGCATACATCCACGACATCATCGATCTGGGGGTCCCATCATCCATCGAACAGTCAGCTGCGGCGTTCGCCATCATCACGCTAGTCGCGATGGTCGTCTCGTTCACCCCGCCGGTCGTCGCAGCATACGGGCTCGGTGAACGCATCGCATCGCTGGTATTCCTCCCAGCGATGGGGCTCGGTCGGGCGACCGATGCCATCGTCGGGCAGAACCTCGGTGCTGGCAAGGCCGACCGGGCGAAACGGACCACCTACTTCGCCGCCGCGGTAGGAGCGGGTATCCTGTTGGTCGTCGCCATCATCGTCGCATTGTTCCCCGAACCGATCGTTTCCGTCTTCCTGGGTGACGTTGAGGACCGAGCGGCGACCATCGAGTACAGTTCGGAGTACATCAGAATCCGCTCGCTCGAATTCGTGTTCATCGGTATCATGCAGGTGGTACTCGGGGCGTTCAGAGGTGCAGGGAACACCAAGACTGCCATGATCTTCTCCATCCTCTCGTTGTGGATCATCAGAGTCCCACTCGTGTACGTCCTAGCGTTTCCCCTCGGGTGGGGTGCCACTGGAATCTGGGTGGGGATCACCGCCGGCAGCATCTTCGGCGGGACGGCGGCCCTTGCGTGGTTTACCCGTGGTACCTGGGCCGAGGCGTACATTGAACGAGACGAGGTCACCACCAGCGAAGACTGAGCTCTTCGAACATGTTCGCCTCGAAGATTTCCCAACTAGCCATGCTACCTAGCGGTCATATGTTCGACCGAGGAGACGTGGTGGATCGACTGCTAAAAGCATTGCACCGTTTGCAACATCCGATGGGTCACCTGAGACCGAAACCATGCAAGTAGACACCGACCAACGACCGTTCGTGCTCATCTGGGAGCTCACCCAGGCATGTGACTTGGCCTGCAAGCATTGCCGGGCGGATGCCATCGATGAACGACATCCAGACGAGCTCACGACCGAGGAGGCCAAACGGTTCCTGGAGGACGTCAGTGAGTTCGGGGAGGGGCAACTGCTGGTCCTCTCTGGTGGAGATCCGGTGTACCGTGATGACACCCTCGAGCTCATCGAGCACGGCCGTGCGTGTGGCCTTCGGATCACCATCACCCCAAGTGGGACCAATTCACTCACCCCCTCGATGGTCGACGGGCTGGCCGAGACTGGCATCCGTCGCATGGCACTGAGTTTCGATGGTGCCGCTGCGGGTGCCCACGATGATTTTCGAGGGGAAGAGGGGAGCTTCGAACAGACAATCCGAGCCGCCAAGGCCGCCCAGGAGGCGGACATCCCGCTGCAGATCAATACCACCGTCTGTCGCGAGACCGTCGATGAACTCCCCCAACTCAGTGAACTCGTCGAGCAACTCGAAGCCGTCCTGTGGTCGGTGTTCTTCCTCGTACCGGTCGGTCGTGGGATGGCGATCGATCCGCTGTCACCTTGGGAGGCTGAGGACGTCATGGTCTGGTTGGCCGAGCTCGAGGAGACCGCACCATTCGGAATCAAGACCACCGAGGCACCCCAGTACCGACGGGTACGGGCACAACAACAAACTGGTCCGCATGCGGCTGCAACCGATGGAATCGGCCGGAGCACGGGGATCATCGCCGGAGATGGCTTCGCATTCGTCAGCCATCTCGGTGAGGTATACCCCTCGGGATTCCTGCCACGCTCGGTCGGGAACGTTCGAGATACTTCCATCGTCGAACTCTATCGCAACACACCGCTCATGCGATCGCTTCGTGACCGAGATTCACTAGTTGGAAAGTGTGGTCGCTGTGAGTTCAGGTACCTCTGCGGTGGGAGCCGATCGAGGGCGTACGCCTATACGGGAGATCCACTGGAGAGTGATCCACTCTGTCCGTATCGACCCGATGGCTTCACTGGTGAGTTGCCAAAGCAACATTTCTCATTCGACCTCCCTGAATCGACCGGCTAGTTCACACGCAAAAGACGAACGGTTACATCAATGCGACTCGATCACCATCTATCAGCGGTGTATCCAACCCCTCGAAATGCTCATTGAAGATGCCATTGACGAGCACTCTGGCGAAGGGTTTGGTCTGTTCGCCCTCGGGAGTAGCTCGCCAGGTACCGGGGAGTCGCTTGGGTGCTGGTGCCCAGCCCGGCGCCGCTGCCTCGTCTTTGGTCCTCGCGATCAACAGTGCCTCGACCGCATACTCCTCGAAGAACGCCTCGAGGGGCTCCCTAATAGTATCACCCTCGTAACGGTACTCGAGGGTTCCGGTCCCGACCACATCTCGAATCTTCCCGGTACAACGGATCGTCATGGTCGTCACAACCGTTTTCGAGGGATCAGGACGTATCGTCGATTGATTCATACCATTCCTAAACGCGAGCGGTCGGTGGGTGTTTTCCTGAATCTCATCGGTTGAGAACGAGGTGTGTGTCGAACCGATCGGCAACGGGTACCATTTTTGCCTCCCCGGTCGTTGCCACCCATGGTGTGACAATACATGGCATCTGAGGAATCCGTGACGATCGAGGCACGGCTGTCAGATCGGGACTATCTGCGGCCGATACCAGCATTCATCGGACAAGCCAACGTGACCGACCACCGCGTCTACGATCGCTTCGATGACTTTCCCGAAGGGTTCACAGAGTACGCCGAGTTGCTCGACTGGGAAGATCACTGGGATGAGGTATTCGACGGTTCAGATCCACCATTTTTCAAGTGGTTTGTCGGCGGCCAGCTGAACGCGTCGGTCAACTGTATCGACCGACACCTCGATGATCGTCAAAATCAGACCGCACTGCTCTGGGAGGGTGAAGATGGTGACCAACGAAACATCACCTACGGAGACCTCCATCGTGAGGTCAACGAGATGGCTTCGCTGCTTCGATCGATCGGTATCGAGGAGGACGACATCGTCACCATCCACCTTCCGATGGTTCCAGCGTTACCAATCACGATGCTCGCCTGTGCCAGGATCGGTGCCCCACACAGTGTCGTCTTCGCGGGGTTCTCTGCAAGTGCGGTCGCCGACCGGATGCGCGATGCTGACTCCGAGTTACTCGTGACGATCGACGGGTACTACCGACGAGGGGAGTTCCTCGACCATCTCGCCAAGACGAACGCCGCGGTCGACGAGGTCGAACACGACCCGGATGTGCTCGTCTGGAGCCGCCACGATGAGCCGGCGACCTCGTTACGACGTGAGTACACCCACGTACAGACCAAGTTGGCAGACCATCGACGCGATCGGGTCGAACCGGTGATGCGTGATGCGGAGGATCCGCTGTTCCTCATGTACACCTCGGGGACGACCGGGAAACCAAAGGGCTGTCAGCATCGCACGGGGGGCTATCTTGCCTATGCCGCGGGGACCTCGAAGTATGTGCTCGACATCAAACCGGGGGATACCTACTGGTGTGCTGCGGATATCGGTTGGATCACGGGACACTCGTACATCGTCTACGGCCCGCTCGCCCTCGGCACCACGAGCGTCATGCGAGAGGGCTCACCAGATCACCCGCATCAGGGGATCGTCTGGGAGGTCGCCGAGCGGCATGCAGTTGACATCTTCCATACCTCGCCAACGGCGATCAGGATGTTCATGAAATGGGGGGAGGAGCACCTCGAATCGTACGAGTTCGACTTCCGCCACCTCACGACTGTCGGTGAGCCGATCCAACCCGAGGCATGGAACTGGTACTACGAGCACATTGGACATGGCACCGCGGTCATCGTCGACACCTGGTGGCAGACCGAGACCGGTGGTCATCTCATCACCAACCTCCCGGCATTGTGGGACATGAAACCAGGGAGTGCCGGCCTGCCCTGTCCGGGGATCGAACCCGCGATCGTCGACGATGCCGGCCAGTCCATCGAGGGGGATGAGGCGGGTAACCTCGTCATCACCCGACCATGGCCAGGGATGCTCCAGACCGTCTACGGCGACGACGAGCGGTTCATCGAGACCTACTGGGCACGGTTCTCAGACATCGACAGCGACGACTGGCAGGATTGGACCTACGTCAGTGGTGATGGGGCCATCAAAGAGCCCGATGGCTACTACCGCATCCTCGGCCGCCTGGATGACGTGATGAACGTCGCCGGCCATCGTATCGGGACCATGGAGCTCGAATCGGCCGTCGTCGAGGTCCCTGAGGTGGCAGAGGCAGCCGTCACCGCACGAGTACATGAGGAGAAGGGACAGGTACCCGACGTCTATGCCTCGCTTCGTGACGGCATCGAACCTGATGATGGCATCAAGGCGGATATCATCGCCGCCATCGAGGCAGAGATCGGTGCCTTCGCCCGTCCATCGAGAGTCATCCTCGTGGATGACCTCCCAAAGACCCGGTCGGGGAAGATCATGCGTCGTCTACTCGAGGATATCTCGAACGATCGCGACCTTGGAGACACCACCACGCTGCGTGATCCAGCCGTCCCAGAGCAGATCAGGCGGCAGGTCCAGGGTGCCTGAGCGTCAGGGTAACACCGCTACACGGAGCCATGTCAGTTTTTACCCAGGCAACCGAATCAACGGTATGGACCACGTCTCGCTAGCCGTCCCACAGGCCATCGCCGACGCCTTACCTGCAGAGAGTGACGAGGCCATCGTGGACATGCAACGGGCGGTCGAAGGTTACGAACGACAGTTAAACGATAGTCTCACCGACCTCGGAGATTACTCCGGGGTGGTCGATGCCATCGAACGTTTCGAGCAGCGCTGGGAGGCCTACGACGAGTACGTCGTCGAACTCCGATCGTGGGGGCAATCGCCCATCTACGCGATGGTCTGGCGCGATCTACATGCGGCGTTGATCCAACAGCTCTACGACCACGATGAACTGGCCGCTGAGATCGATCGAGAGCGACACGCTCGGATCGTCCAAGACGGGATCAGGTTCAACTCATGAATGGCGATACCACCACGGAAAAAGAAGGATTCACCGTCGAGCTTCGGCTGTTCGCCAACTTCAGGGAGGCGGTCGGTTCGAAGACGATCGAACGCTCGTTCACCGGCACCGAGATCCGGGTCGGCGAGGTTCTCAAAGCGCTCGAAGAGGAGTACCCCGATCTCAGCTTCTTCGACGACGAGGGTGAGATTCGCGAGTATATCAGCATCCTGAAAAACGGCAACGATATCGTCCACCTCGAGGGGAAAGACACCCTCCTCGAGGCGGGTGATCGGTTGAGCCTGTTTCCACCGGTCGCCGGCGGATGAGCCAATCCAGCACGCGGACGTTCCGTGGAATCACCGCCCGTGCGGCGATGATGTACCTCGAACGCCTCGGTGGCGTGGTGACCGAGGATGGCATCGTCGAGGGTGACGGTTGGATTGCTCGCGTCGAGGGTGGCACCGCCAAGGTCGGACCGACACTCCGGATCGATGAAGTGACCATCGAGTTCGAAGGAGACGACGAACTCAACGACATCATCGCCAAATTCAAACAGAAGGCCGTCAGAGCCGGTGGATAGCTGCAGTCACCCGAACGAATATTACGTTCTACTGCGGAATCTCAACCATGACGGAGGCGTTCGAGGACCTCAACTTCCTGATGGCCTCCCCCAACCGTCTCGACGTGTTGCAAGCAGTTGCAGCTCGACCGAGGGACAAGGATGAACTCGTCGAGACGGTCGGCTCGTCACCGGTGACGATCGCACGGATCATCGACGATTTCGTCGAACGGAACTGGATCGAGTATCGTGACGGGACCTACTCGACGACGATGTTCGGCGAGCTCATCGCGGAGGATGCCAGCCGGTTGGAACAAAGCGTGGATATCGCCTACCGGTGTCGACCGGTGGCACAGTACTGTCGACCAGAAGAGATCGATTTCGATCCTCGATTGCTCGAATACACCACGATGTCGGTTGGCCCTGAGGACACGGCCTTCGATCATGTCGACCGCTGGGCCGAACTCTTCAGACGGACCGACGAGTTTCAGGGCATCACTGGGCACATCCCGGCGACGATCATGCAAGTGTTCACCGAGGAGATCAGCACAGGGGGGATGGATGTTGAAGGGATCTTTCCGACAAGCCTCGTCGAGAACATCATGCTAGATCCTGAAAAACGCAAGGCCGCCATGGAGATGATCGACGCCGGGGCACGGCTGTATCAGGATGAACATGAATGGGACATCGCCATCGGCATCTACGATGGAGACGCCATGAGCTTCGTCGGCTTCGATACACACGGCAGTCCTCGATTCAAGATCGAGAGCGATCACGACGAGCTCGTAACCTGGGCCATCGACCGATTCGAGGGTGCCCGTGCCCGCTCTACCCCCATCGAAGTCGAGCTCCCTGAACAGTGATCTCGATCAAGCTATCAGTTCTTAGTAACTGATCTCAACCCACGCTCTGCATTCAACCCTTGTTACAATCTCACGGGGCGTCGATCGATCACCCTCATTGATAGCTCCAGAGTGTCGTGTCAATTCACAGAGAGTTTATAAGTGGATAGCGGTTTTACCGGTACTTGCGGGACCGTAATCCACCCGCTCTGTCGGGTCGATACCGTCGATAGTACCATCGAGAGTC
>SKSH01000006.1 GCA_007118075.1 Halobacteriales archaeon | reverse complement strand
GAGTCGCTCAGTTCAGGTCGTAGCACAGAGGACGGCTAACGGATAGGAATCGCGTGCAATATTCAGAGCGTCTATACAGCAGTCGGACACTATTGCTAATTGAGATGGACAACTTCTCGGACGAGCAGATGGGCGAGATCGTGAACGACCAGTTCGACGCGGCCGACGCATTGTTACTCGGCCGGAAGACGTACGAGATCTTCGCCTCCTACTGGCCCTACTTCGAACCAGCGGATGATCCCCTGGCGACGAAACTGAACAGCATGCCCAAGTACGTCGCCTCCAGGACTCTCGACGCAGTAGAATGGCGCAACTCGACGCTTCTGGCGGGCGACGTTGCTGGGGCCGTCGAAGACCTCAAGAACCAGCGTGGAGACGTGGTCATGACGCAGGGAAGCACCGACCTGATCCAGACACTACTGTCACAGGACCTCGTCGACGAGTTTCAGCTCTGGATCTCCCCCCTGGTCCTCGGTGAAGGGAAGCGGTTGTTCGGCAACGGGACGATTCCCGCGGCCCTCGAACTAACGAACGTTGAGACGTCACGTACAGGAGTCCAAATACTTCGCTACAAACGGGCCGGTGAGATCGAGAACGGCCACATTGGAGAATAGGCCGGAGCGAGTAGCGGTACTTTCTCAGACTCATATATCGACCTGTTCACAGTGAATCACGTGAGATAAACCTGACCGTTGTGCAACAGTCACGGGCGGTATATTTCAAATCATATTATTTATACTACCTAATTATCACCTTTGGTCCCCTGCGAATTCCAGCCTATCCTAGTAATTGACCTCACCAAAAACCAATTTGATAGAGCAACCACTAGTATGAGCTATAACGAGATGATACCCGGCAGAACACAAGGGGTGGGCACCTTCATCGAGAGGACCATTGAACTCCGTGGTGAACGCTATTTGATTGATGCAACTCGGGCTGATGGAATCAGATATGGGACGATGGTGACTGAGTTGATTATTGAAGCGAGAGACTTCTCGCCCGGAACCGTGAATCAGATTAATTCGATGGAATTGTCGGGTGTAGAATTCAGGTTGTCGGGGTCGAGGTTGGATCTCCGAAGGCCACAAAGATAAGCTGTAGTTGGAGTCAAAATTCGCTATCTGATTGGTAGATTCAATCAGCGATTGACTAATACCTCGCGCGCTTTTGGCTCAAGAGAAGGCCCGAAGGAGGCGACCACCGTTCACGCTGTGAATGGGTTCCAGACGCGATTCATGACACGAAACCGGAAGAAAACGGGAAATCGGGGGGTAGAGAGCCTGAAAGTACCAAATCCTTCGGCTACAAATCGTGTATTCTGTGGATGGGTTCGGGCGGAGTTGAACCGCCGATCTCGGCCTTGTAAGGGCCGCGTCATAACCAACTAGACCACGAACCCGCATTCGTGATTGCAGTCTCAATGGATTTAACGGTGACGAGGAGGGCTCGTATCCTACCGCAATCCGTGGGCTTATGTAACGCCGAAACATTCGACTCGGCTACGTTACGAATCGAAATATGACCGCCTTTCACGGACCGGTGATGGTCCTCAACGACTCCGCATGAGCACGATCGATTGGGAGAAGGACGACCCATTCGAGGAGCACCGCCAGAACATCGAAAACCCGATGCGGCGGCTGATGTTCGAGTACGGTCGGCCATACTGGTTCTCTGCAGCGGTCGGGATTATCGCCAGTACCTTCGCCCGGCTGCTCGACCTGTTGCCGGCACTGTTCCTCGGTATCGCCATTGACTCGATCTTCGGTGACGAACCGCTGCACGAGCGAGTCCCGCTCACAGTGGTCCCAGAGCATTGGTTGCCGACTGACGACCTGGAGCAATTCTGGTTCGTCGTCGCAGTGATCGCTGGCTCGTTCGTCTTCGGGGCGATCTTCCACTGGATGCGTAACTGGGGATTCAATGCGTTCAGTCAGGACATCCAGCACGATGTCAGAACGAAGACATACGACAAGATGCAGAATCTGGATATGGAGTTCTTTGCCGACAAACAGACCGGGGAGATGATGTCGGTGCTCTCGAACGATGTCAACCAGCTCGAACGCTTTCTTAATGATGGTTTGAATTCAGCGTTCAGGCTGCTGGTGATGGTGCTCGGTATCATGGGGCTATTGTTCTGGCTCAACTGGCAACTGGCATTGGTCGCCCTCTTACCGGTACCATTGATCGCCGTGTTCACGTACATCTTCGTCAAGCTGATTCAGCCCAAGTACGCGGCCGTCCGCTCAGCCGTCGGGAAGGTCAACTCAAGGCTTGAGAACAATCTTGGTGGGATCAAGGTCATCAAGGCCGACAACACAGAGAAATACGAATCTCGCCGGGTCGACGATGTCTCCCGCAAGTACTACGATAAGAACTGGGAGGCGATCGACATCCGGATCAAGTTCTTCCCCGGCTTGCAGCTCATCTCTGGTATTGGTTTCGTCATCACCTTCCTCGTGGGGGCATACTGGATCTTCACCGACACGGCCCCAGGGCCGATGACCGGCGCGCTCGAGATCGGGGTGTTCGTCACCTTCATCCTCTATGTGCAACAGCTGGTCTGGCCGATGGCTCAGTTCGGACAGGTGATCAACATGTACCAACGTGCAGCTGCATCCAGCGAACGTATCTTCGGCCTCATGGATGAACAGGGACGCATCGAAGCTGATGACGATTATAGCGAGCTCGATGTCACCGATGGAGAGGTCATCTACGACCGCGTCTCATTCAGCTACGATCTCTCTGAAGAGGAGATACTCAGTGACATCTCCTTTGAGGTAAAGGGTGGTGAGACACTTGCCCTGGTCGGACCGACCGGTGCGGGGAAATCGACCGTGTTGAAACTGTTGTTGAGGCTGTACGATGTCGACGAGGGCGAGGTACGGATCGACGGACAGGACATCCGAGATGTGTCGCTCTCAAGCCTCCGTCGGTCGATGGGGTATGTGCCACAGGACGCCTTCATGTTCTATGGCTCGGTCAAGGAGAATATCGAGTACGGGACCTTCGAGGCCTCACACGAGGAGGTCGTCGAGGCGGCGAAAGCCGCTGAGGCACACGACTTCATCATGAATCTCCCGGAGGAGTATGATACGATGGTCGGCGAACGAGGGGTCAAACTCTCAGGGGGACAACGCCAACGCATCGCCATCGCCCGGGCAATCCTCAAAGATCCCGACATCCTCATCCTCGATGAGGCGACCAGCGACGTCGATACCGAGACGGAGATGCTCATCCAACGGTCCATCAACCGACTGACGACCGATCGGACCACGTTCGCCATTGCCCACCGGCTCTCGACCATCAAGGATGCCGATCAGATCGTCGTCCTCGAAGACGGTCAGATCGTCGAACGGGGGACCCACGAAGAGCTGCTCGAGAATCGCGGACTCTACGCACACCTCTGGGGTGTGCAGGCTGGAGAGATCGACGAACTACCAGAGGAGTTCATCCAGCGTGCTGCTGAGCGACAAGCCAGGACTGAGTTATCCTCTCAGGACGACGATTAGGCGGCCAGGTCTCGTCGTTTGAAGATGATGATGGCTGCCATGACCAAGACGATAGTCATCACAATCAACACCACCATATCGAACAGCTCGATGGTCTCAAGGACGAGAATCTCACTCGGCTGGTAATATCTCGACGGAGATAACCACCCCAACCAGTCTCGGTCAACGGTCAGCGAGACGGAATCGATCGCCCAGAGGGCGAACACGATACCGATGGCGAGACGCTGGGCAATATCAGCCCGGTCGAGTGATACAGAGAGCACCAGACCGATCGCAAGACATGCTGTGAGGTACGGGATGGAGGCGGCGTGGACGAGCATCAGATAGAGCGGATCGATCCATTCACCGAGGGCAACCACTCCACCGAAGACAACGAGTCCGACGAGGACGTTCACCACCACGATCGGGACGAACAGCGCAGTGAACTCCTCAAGGAGCAATCGTGTTCGTGTCACCGGGAGCGATAACGAGATATCGAGGCCGTTTCGCTCGAACTCGCCAGCGATGACGCCGCCACCGGCGTATGCGAAGTATAGGCCGAGGAGTAACGTCCAGATGAACTGGTAGAGTTCGGCGGCAAGGAATCCCTCGATCGTACCGAGTTCGATGATTCCGAACATGTCCAGGAAAATATCCGGGAAGCCCTCGAAGAGTTCATCGAGGTTCAGATCGGCCATCGCCGGCCACATTGCCACATAGAATAATACCAGTGCACCGATCGCAACGGAGAGAGCCAACGTCCCTTTGAGACGGCGTCTCGTCTGAAACCTCGCGATCTCAAGCATCGGCACCATCTCCGTAGTAATGCATGAACACATCCTCAAGCGGTGGTTCTTCGATACTAACCTCGACCACCTCGTGTTCGGCCAATTGGGACAGGAGCCGCGAGTAGGACCCGGTGAAGGTGAACTGATAGGCATCTCCGATACGTTCGACATCGTGGACATCATCCCACTCTATCGGATCGGGACCATCAGCATCGTACTCAACGAGTACTCGCTTGCCCCCTCGTCTCAACAAGGTCGATATCGTCTCCAGTTCAATCAGCCTGCCAGCTCGGAGGATGCCGACGCGGTCACAGACACGACGTACCTCACTGAGCACATGTGATGAGAAGAAGACCGTCGTACCGTGGCCGCTCTCTGATCGAATGAATTCATGAAAGCGTGCCTGTTTGAGGGGATCAAGACCGCCTGTAGGTTCATCGAGGATGACCAGAGAAGGGTCGTGCATGAACGTGAGGATGATCCCCAGCATCTGCTTATTCCCGCTCGAGTACGTCCGTATCTGGCGGTCCAATGGAGGGCTGAAGAGTTCATCCAACAGTTCATCGAGGCGGTCGCCTCCCTTCAGCCGAGCATGATGATTGACCAACGCTCGGCCGGTCACCTTCTCAGGGAACCCAAGTTCATCTGGGAGGTAACCGAGGTTACGCTTTGCCTCGACCAATGCGGATTCGTCGTCGATCGAGGCCCCGAGCACCGCAGCATTCCCCCGGGTCGGTTTCAACAAGCCGAGTAGCAATCGGATGGTGGTCGTTTTGCCCGCACCGTTGGGGCCAAGGAAACCGAATATCTCACCAGAATCGATTGACATCGTCAGATCATCGACACCGACGGTGTCCCCGTAATGCTTCGTGAGCCCGTCAGTCTCGATTGCGGTCATCCCGTGTCATTTCGTGTCCGGAACAAAAGTATCCACGCGTTTGAAGCATGTGCCACCCGAGTACAGGGCATGGAGTTGGCTCGGCGAAGCTGGCAATCGGTTGCCGAAGATCCGCCCGATGTTGGGCTGATCCCTGTCGGTAGCGTCGAACAGCACGGACCACATGCCCCTCTTGGAACAGATCTTCTGATCGCCGAAGCAATCGCCTATGGTGGCGCTGAATCAGCTGACTGCGAAACGGTGGTGTGTCCCTCAGTCCCCATTGGGATCTCTGCCGAGCATCGGCACTTTGCCGGCTCGCTCTGGACCACCCCGGATACCTTCAGATCCTATATTTCAGAGATCGTCATGAGCCTCGTCAAACACGATGTCGAGTCGATCGTCTTGGTCAATGGGCACGGGGGTAACATCGATGCACTCGAGGAGGTTGCCATGACCCTCACCAGACAGGGTGATTGTCAGGTTGTCTCATTCACCTGGTTCAATAGCTTGACCGATCCACCGCATCCGATGGGTCACGGAGGTCCACTCGAGACCGCCGCATTGCTCGCCATCGATCCGGCCCTCGTGCGTGAAGAACGCATCGAGGAGGCTGCGGCAGCTGCTAGTAGCCGTTGGGGAGAGTGGATCGCAGGGACGAACATCGCAGTGGATGTCGATACCTTCACCGAGAATGGCGTCGTTGGTGATCCATCGGTGGCTACCAAACAACTCGGCGAGGCACTCCTCGAGGAGGCTGTTCAGAATCTCACCGTCGTGGCAGAAACGTTGGAGACGAGCGGAACTCAGTCCCCTTGAAGCGCCTGTCGTAACTCAGGTAACTGAGCGGTAAGATTCCCGGTGGCATCACGGACCTCGGTCATCATGCTGAGCCGTTGCTCGATGTTGTTGAGTCGCTCTATGAGTTCGTCATCATCCTCGATCGCCCCCGACCGTTCAGCGACGGCGATCCACTTCTTCGCCTCTCTGAGTGATGCGACGGTCTCATCCGCCTCGAGAGTGCTCCGCAGGGTGTTGAGTTGGCCGAGTAAGTTGCCCCCTTCGGGCGTCCAAACGTCATCTTCCGCTGGAAGCGCCGTTTCTGCCTCATCGAGTGCCGCCGTGATATCCTCTCGGAGCTCGGCCGCAGCCTCACCGAATAAATCGTCATCGTCGAGTGTCGCTTGTCCCATACCATCACTTGGTCGGGCTGTCCCAAAAGTATGTCCTGAAATGGCCAGCGACTCAGTCCTCCTTGTGGTGTTCGACCAGGAGGATCCGTAGATCGTTGACGTTTGTTCCGGTCGGACCGGTTTTGATGCCTGCTGAGATAGACTCGAGGTATCCTGTTGCATCGTTGCGATCCAGTGCCTCCCGTGCAGTGTGTCGATCTGAGACCGACATTCCATCAGCGATGGCACCCGCGAAGGGCGAGTTGCCATCGATGCCATCCGTGTCGATAGCCGCGACGATCGTTGGGGTCCCTCCGATCGACAAAGCCGCCGCAAGCACGAACTCTTGGTTTGGCCCACCGTAGCCGTCACCTTCGACGGTGACGGTCGTCTCTCCGCCTGATATCAATGCTATTGGGGGATCAGCAAGGTCACCCTCGTGGTAAACGCCGAGGGCGATACCAGCGAAGGCGGACCCGACGTCTCGCGACTCACCCTCGATCCGGGAAGACAGTATCTGTGCTGGATACCCGTGTGCTTCGAGCGTCTCCTTGGCCACCGATAGCGCCCGATGGTTGGTGGCAAGAAGGTGGTGGGTCACCTGATCGAAGCACGATGCTTCGGGACCAGGGGTCTCACGGTACTCACCGTTGCGTCCTCGCTCAAGGTGGGTGCTGACCGCCGCAGGTGGTGTCAATCGATACGTGTTGAACACATCAATGGCACGCTGAAATGTAGTAGGATCCGGTGCAAGTGGCCCGCTGGCGATGACGTCGAGTGGGTCACCGACGACATCACTGAAAACGAGTGCGACAGTTGGCGTCGAGGCGAGTCGCCTGGCGAGCTGCCCACCCTTCACCGTCGAGAGGTGTTTCCGTACTGCATTGAGCTCGGTGATCGACGCCCCAGCTTCGAGCAAGTCATCGATAACCCGACGGTAGACCTC
>SKSH01000200.1 GCA_007118075.1 Halobacteriales archaeon | reverse complement strand
CGGGTTCACTCAACACTTGAACTCCGCCTCGAGGAAGTCCACGAGGCGGGTTCACTCAACACTTGAACTCCGCCTCGAGGAAGTCCACGAGTTTCTCGATGCGGTTGAGCTACCAGAAGGTATCTCAGATATCAACGTGACTCGTCGTAACAACACGTTAATCCTTAGGGCGGTGCCAACGGACGAGACGATCAGTAAGTACACACCAGCTGCACAGCTCAAGGCAACCATCACGGAAAACCGGGTATACAAGGACGACGATGGTGAGTTCGTCCGCGAACTTGAACCGTCGCCGACATGGGGCACGCAAGAAGAGGAAGAGGAGGAAATCGAATCGAAACTCATCGAGTATGCCGCATTCAAGGGCGACCGTGAGACGGTGTTGCAGAACTCCACGCTCCAGTATGAGATGTTCGAGGTCCTCGTCGGGATTGCGTTAGAGGCTGAGCGAGGTGCGCTCACCGCGATAACGGCGACGAATGGAGAGCTCATCTCAACTCGAATCGTCGACGGTGAGGAACAACCAAGCAAGATCGAGGTGGTCGACGAACCAAGCGATGCCGAGCAGGCACATTCGCCGGTCGACTGGCGTGACAACCAGTTCATCAGCGGTTGACTATTCTTTTCGAGGCAGCTAACTCGAGAGTTCAAAGTTACCGATTGTCAGCATTCGCTACCCATCCACACACCGAACTGACTCTTGAATAGCGAGATCAGTATTGCTGTCGAACCGGCCGTTGTCCCTCCTCTTCACGTGGACGCACTGCATCAGCGAGTGTGACGAGGGTTCCGAGGACCCAGCCAATGAGGAACGAGAGGGCAAGCCACATGCCGATAAAGCCCACCCCTTCCAGATCGAACGCCTCTCGGATAAGCTCGTTCAGTCCGAACACGAACAGGAAATCATCGAGGATGATGATGGCCAGCTGATTGCTGGCTGGTAACAGGATGTCCCCGAGTGGATCCCACAATACCGCAGCCACGATCGGTGGGAGGAAAATCGCGGTCATCCCGAACGGATAGGCAAATGCAACGGTGGTGGCACGCCCCCCGTGATCATGAGCAAGCACCGACGCGGCAGCTGAAACGGTGGCGACGACGGCAGCAGCGAAGACCGCGAGGAACTCGGTCATCTCGAGCTGGAAGAACGCCAAGACCGCGAGTAGTCCCCAGACCACCCCAACGAGGATGGTGACCCCTAGCAGTCCAAGCCGGGCTGCAGTCTGGCTAAATGTCATGGTGGTAACCCGAATCAGAAATCCGATTACCACGAACGGATAGACCAGCACCGACACCGGTATTCCGGTGATCGCCCAGAAGTAGTAAAAGAGGCGGCGAGGGGTTGATTTCGGGCGGTACCGGCCGAGGACCGGATGCCCACCGCCTCGTTGTTGTTGGAACAACAGCTCCATCCAGGACTCGTGCAGGAATCTGAGATCCGCCTTGATGGCCGATACGATGACAGACATCAACATACCCATGGTTCACTGCAAATTGCCGGTCTATCAGTTGGTACAATCCTGGTGGACACGGTCCGCCCTCCGACGACCAAGTTACCGGACCGTTGCCACCGCTTGGTCGACATCGCTACCTGGACGCTTGTATGGCCGACTACATAGGCTTGCCCCAACGTAACGAATCGGAAGTCCTTACGCGGTCACGATACGACCATCAAGCATGGAATCGCAGGAGGTGACGATCAGATCGCTCAAAAGGGTCGGTCCGTCGACGGTCGCCTTGGAGCTGGAGACACCTCAGGGGTTCTCCGCGAAACCAGGACAATTCATCTTGATCAGGGAGCCGATCGACGGTGAGGAGTTCGCCAGGCATTATACATTGTCCTCACCAGCGGTGACCAACACATTCGAGCTCACGGTAGGGGTCGACCCAACGGGCGCCTTCTCCGGGTGGCTCGCCGAGAGACAACCTGGTGATATCCTCACGATCGAGGGACCGTTCGGGCAGATCTATTATGATGATGAGGGACCGGTCAGAGTGCTCGCCGGTGGACCGGGAATCGGTGCTGGCCTCGGCGTCGTTGAGCGAGCCATCGATCAGGGATTCGAGGCCGCCTTGATCGCTGATCCTGGTGAGGAGGCACTCATTCACGAAGAGCGATTCGCCGCCATCGCGGAGACGAATTCGGTGTTCGTCACATCCACCGACGACGGGTTCGAAGCTGCGGTACATGCGGCGAGAACGGCCGTCCCAGACGGCATCGATTTCGTCTTCGGATTTCGAACGTTCGTCGATCGGGCGGTCGAGGCGATCGCGAGCGCAGGTGGAGATCCAGATGAGGCGAAGATCGAGAGCTACGGGTGATGACACGGGTTCATGAGACCCAAGGTCATCAGCTTCGACCTCGATAACACACTCTGTCAATACGATCAGTCTCCAGCATCGATCCTTGATTCAGCGTTCGAGGAGGTCGGAGTCGACCCGATTTTCGACGTCGAGGCGTATGTGAATCGGTTCGATGAGATCGCATCTGAGGCTCCGGACATGGCCACCCTCAGACGCCGAGCATTTTCACAGCTCGCGAAAGAAGCAGGGCACGATCCCACCATCGGAGAGGCGATCGCGGCGGCATACACCTCGAGACGAGGGCCTGGAAGTGTCTCCTGGAGGAGCGGCATGGAGGCAGTCTTCGATCAATTCTCCTCGGCACATCAGATCGTGATCGTGACCAACGGCTTGCCAGATACGCAGCAACAAAAGCTTTCGGCACTCGGCATCTTCGATAGGATTCAATGTGCGATCTATTGCGATGGGTCGATCCCCCGAAAACCAGCACCTGAACCGTTCCTCGCCGCGTTAGACACGGTCGATGCAGCACCCGAACAGGCGGTACATATCGGTGATTCGCTCGAGCATGACGTACTCGGGGCGAACCGGGCCGAGTTGACCTCGGTCTGGTTCCCCGATCCATCGTGGACGCATTTTCACGATTCAGCCACCGAAATCGAGGCCGATCACCAGGTGGCAAGTGCCGCAGAGCTGCAAGCTCGGCCGTGGGAGTGATCGGTCACTCCTGGACGAACTCGATGAGTGTCCCACCGGTATCGCCCGGCTGGAGGAAGGCGACGGTGTGTCCCCACGCACCGGGTCGTGGAGTCTCATCGATCGGTGATACACCAGCATCGACCGCCTTGGCGAGCGCTTGTTCGATATCCGAGACCGCCAGCGCGAAATGGTGTAGTGTCGTCCCATCCTGTTCCAAATACCCGGCGATCGGACCGCTGTCATCGATCGGTTCGAGGAGTTCGAAAAAGCCCGTCTCGAGGGGAATAAATCCGACGCGAAGCTGTTCGAGCGTTTCCTCGTGGACGAGTTCAAGCCCGAAGATAGCCTCATATCGCTCGGCCAGTGCATCGAGGTCGTCAGTGACGATGCCGACGTGATGGAAGTCCATAATGGCTGCTTCACCCCCCGATACGTTACTGGTTGTGGTCCCGATCAAAGTGGTCTCGCGTCACCAGCATACTCGCCGAACTCATCGCGCATGACGTCCGCGATCTCGCCGACCGTTGCACGTGCCTTCACCGCCTGGATGATTGGTGGCATGAGGTTGTCATCACCGGTTGCGGCGTTGCGTACCGACTCGAGAGCGCCTTGCACCGCTGTTTCATCTCGCCGATTGCGGACCGTGTTCAGCCGCTCGATCTGGCGTGCTTGTTGTCCCTGAGAGACCTCCTCGAGGTCGACCTTGGACTTGGCCTCCTCGTCCTCGAAGCGATTCACCCCGACGATGACGTGTTCACCGGCCTCGATCGATGACTGCCGGTCGAAGGCAACATCACGGATTTCTCGCTGGACCCAGCCAGCCTCGATGGCGGCGAGCATCCCTCCACGGGCCTCGATGTCTTCGATGAGCTCAAGTGCGGTTTTCTCGAGCTCATCGGTGAGTGATTCGACGTAGTAGCTCCCAGCAAGGGGATCGACCGTGTCGGCGACCCCACTCTCATGGGCGAGGATCTGTTGGGTTCGAAGTGCGGTTCGGACAGATTCCTCCGTAGGTAAGGCTAGCGCCTCGTCCTTACCGTTGGTGTGGAGGCTCTGCGTTCCCCCTAGGACCGCCGCAAGCGCCTGGTATGCCACCCGGACGACGTTGTTCTCGATCTGCTGTGCGGTGAGTGTCGAACCGCCGGTCTGGGTGTGGAACTTCAGCTTCGTCGCGGCCGGATCGCTGACGTCGTACCGTTCGGTCAAGAGGGTATACCAGAGACGCCGGGCGGCACGGAACTTGGCGACCTCCTCGAAGATGTTGTTGTGAGCGGCAAAGAAGAACGATAGCTGTGGGGCGAACGCGTCCACCTCGAGGCCAGCATCCGTTGCGGATTCGACGTACTCGAGCGCATTCCCGAGGGTGAACGCGAGTTCCTGTGCGGCTGTCGCTCCTGCCTCACGAACGTGATATCCAGAGATGGAGATGGTGTTGAATTTCGGAAGCTCCGCTGCACAGAATTCGAAGATATCCGTGACGATCCGCATCGACGGCTCCGGCGGGTAGATGTACGTGTTCCGGGCTATGTATTCCTTGAGCAGATCGTTCTGGATGGTCCCACGTAGTGCCGTACGATCGACTCCCTGTTCATCCCCGATGGCAATGTACATCGCAAGCAAGATCGAGGCCGGAGCGTTGATCGTCATGCTCGTCGAGACCGAATCGAGCGGGATCTCATCGAAGACGGTAGCCATGTCATCGACGGTATCGATCGCCACCCCAGACTTGCCGATCTCGCCGGCGGCCATCGGATGATCCGAGTTATACCCCATCTGCGTTGGGAGGTCGAACGCCATGGACAACCCGGTCTGACCCGCGTCGAGGAGATAGCGAAACCGCTCGTTGGTCTCCTCAGCAGTCCCCATCCCAGCATACTGGCGCATCGTCCAGAGGCGTCCCCTGTAGCCGGTCGAGTAGACACCACGGGTAAACGGTGCGGTCCCTGGGAACCCGAGATCTTCGGCCAGGTCTAACTCACCGATATCATTGGGCGTGTAGATAGGAGCTACGGTGGTCCCGTTGACGTCCGTCAGGAAGCGTTCACGGCGTTCGCCGAATCGGTCGACAGTCGGCTCGTACGCGTCTTGACGCCAGGAATCGTACGCCGATCGAATCGCCTCAAGGTCGTCGGCGTCGAACATCGCTTTCGATGAGGGACGCCCGAGACATTACCGTTGTGCCTCGCCGATCAGCCTACCCGGTACGTTCGGGGTCCAGTTTACCTTCGAATGAGGGATGTCCGAGTCGACTCCGTCGCATCTGGAAGAGGTGGACGATGGCCGATATGAAGACGAAACAGACGATGATGGCAGCGACCGAGACCTCAGATAGCAAGCCGAACGGTGGCAGGTCGGCCCAAACGACTGCGATCAAGGCAGCAGACACGGCACTCAGTCCGACATAGTACTCTGCCCAGGGGATATCACTCCGAGGAGAGTACTCTAGATAGAGTTCCATCTCACGAGTTAGGTCAGTTGTGGTGATCTCACCTGACGCATCATCGACCTCGACGACACCGGCTGCTTCGAGGCGAGGCAGATGGGTCTGGATGAGGGAAGAGTAGACACTGGCACGTTGTCCATCGGTGATCGATCCCGCCCCCACACCATGCTCCCATTCGACGACCGCATCGATGAGGTCATCCAGTGTGATCGAAGATCCGTCATGATTGCGGAGATATCGGATGATTGCACGACGGCGTTGATTGCTCAACAGATCGAACACTTCAGCCTGCGAGAGGGTCGGTCGACCGCGATTGAAACGCGGGATGAGCAATCGTGAGGTGGACATGAGAGCGTATGAGCGAATCAGCGTTCGTAACAGGTGTTGCCCGCCGTGAATGATATATATTAACCCATAATTATCAGTGCTGGGAACGAGGCCAGTGAGCAGGAGCTGCAAATAGGACCAGCGAGCCTAGCTGATCATCGGCCGGTGTCGTATTTGTAGGTGGCCGCTTCCGGATCGATCCCGAATTCCTCACGCAGCGAATCAGCCTCCGAGGTGTCCACCGACTCTGGTTCTATATCTTTCCGACCGGCTGCCTTGAACCGTTCGCGAAGTCGATCGGGCATCTCGAAGTCATCAATCTCGATGGTGAGCACGATGGCATCCGCCGATACGTTCTTTCTCACCTCGGTCAATCGCTCAGCCAGTGGATCCGAGAGTGCATCGCTTGAGACGGGTTCGAAACCGAGCTGCGTGCAGTAGTCAATCTGATCGGTGACCACGTAGAGCTCGTCGAAACCGGCGTCTCCGGCGTGCGCGATCAATCGCTCGATGACGTGTGCACCGACGCCCTGATCGCGCCATTCTGGAAGCACCCCAACTGCAGCTAGCTCACAGACTTCTGGATCGCCTGGGTGGATTCTGATCCTCCCGAAACCGGCTTTCTCGCCCGAAGTCTCATCGATCGAGATCACATAATCTCGTGAGCGGAACGCCGGATCCTCTATCCCCAGCTGGTCTAGCCGGTCGAGCAACCACACCTCCTCACGGTTTTTGGCGTCCCGAACGTACATGGGTATGGTAAGCACCCTTCAAGGTAAAGACATTCTGGCTGACCACCACTCTCGGATCTCACTTCACCAATGTTTACGGTCGGCTACCGGGAAGTATCGCCATATATGGATGACGCATCGGCCACCCCTGAGAAGTTCGCGTTCGAACCTTCTCCAGCGTTCGTCGAACAGACCAACGTCTACCGGTTCATGGAGGAGTACGGAATCGAGACGTACGAGGAGCTCATCGAACGGACATGTAGCGACCTCGACTGGTTCTGGGATGAGATCATCGAGTACCTTGGCATCGAGTTCTATGAACCGTACGATAGCGTCCGGGACGACACCGATGGGCCGCAGTTCACCAGTTGGTACCCCGGTGGTGAGTTGAATATCGCGCACAATGTCGTCGATCGACATGCAGCCGTCGAGTCCGGGACCCGGAATCATGTCGCCACGATTTGGGAGGGTGAGGATGGCACCATCGAGCAACAGACATTCCATGACATCTACCGGGAGAGCAACCGCGTTGCTAACACCCTCGATGACTGGGGGGTCAAGGTTGGCGATACAGTCGGCCTCTACATGCCGATGGTCCCCGAAATCGTTCCGATCCTGTATGGCTGTTTCAAGGTCGGTGCGATCGCCGTCCCTATCTTCTCTGGGTTCGGGACCGAGGCGACAGCGACAAGGATCGAGGATGCCGCGTGTCGGGTCTTGTTCACCGCCGATGGATTCTATCGACGAGGGAAGAAGGTCGAGCTGAAACCGACCGCTGACGCTGCTATCGAGCAGGCCGGACACGTCGAGCATGAGGTGGTCTATCAACGCTTT
>SKSH01000095.1 GCA_007118075.1 Halobacteriales archaeon | reverse complement strand
TCCAATCTCATCGAGATCTACCTCCCTCCCAATCGTCGACGCGAACTGCACCGTTCGAAGTGCGTCCCTTGCCCATCCATCCACCAGGCGCTCGCACTGAGCTCTGGATGGTGGGAAAGCGCATCTGCCGTTGATTCGAGTGTAGTTCGTTTATCGGTACCGGGTTGCGTTCACCTCATCGGGGAAGAGCTACCTGCCCCCCATCCACCTCGACCAGTCCATCAGTCGCCATATCGTCGAGAAGATCTTGCAACCACGCCAGGTCGGTCTCAGCCGTCGGATCGAAGCTCACCTTGATGCGAGGTCCGAGGGTGGCGATCGGCTGTGGTTCCTCGTTCGAGAGGGCCTTGAGCACGCGGCCACGGTACTGTCGGCGACTCCCCTCGAACGGCGGTTGGGTCGGGACATCCGGAGCGGTGAAGTCCCCATGTTGGTAGGCGACACACCATCGTCTGAGGGGACAGGCAGCCACATCACACCGCGGGGTCGTCTCACATGCGACACCACCCAGCTCCATGATTGCCCCGTTCCAGGTCCCGATGTCGACATCTGCAGTCAGTACGTCGGATACCTCCTCGTATGCCGATCGATCATCCTCGATGTCGAATGCTCGAAAGAGTACCCGCTTGACGTTGGTGTCAATGACCGGGCCACCGGTGTTGAACGCAAAGCTGGCAACCGCGTTCGCCGTGTATGGACCGACACCAGGGAGGGATTCTAGTTCGGCCGGTTCTCGGGGGAGTACACCGTCGTACTCCCGCACCAGTCGTTCTGCCGCCTCATGGAGGAAGCGTGCCCTCCGATTGTAACCTAGCCGGTGGTCGCTCCAAAAACTGAGTACCGCTGCCCGCTCTGCGTCAGCCAACGACGCAGGAGTTGGCCATTGTTCAACGAACTGCAACCACGGTTCGGTGACGCGGTCGAGCTGGGTCTGTTGACTCATCACCTCGAGGACGAGCAACTGCCATGGGTCGTCGACTGATCGCCAAGGGAACGGTCGCTGGTGCTCCTTGAACCACGTGAACAATTCATCGATGATCGTCGCCGTGTCCGCAGGAGGGGACCACGCTGTGTCACCAGCCATCGGTAGGATGTTATCACCTAGGGTCGGTTAGCTCGACCGGTTTACGGTATGCTATCATCGTGAGCGAGCTAATGGCACCCCGGCCCCGCTTCACTGGACGCTAGCTCAGTTGGCTGCCTCGATAGACTCAGTGAGTACCGAGACCGCAAGGTCGATCTCACGCTCGGTCACATCGAGCGGAGGAAGGACGCGAAGCGTCCGATACCCACAACCAAGCAAGAGAAGGCCCCGATCGAAGGCGTCATCGACGACCGCATCGCGTAGCTCCTTTGTCTCGAAATCGAGTGCCAGCATGAGTCCAAGACCACGCACCGCCTCGACTCCACTGGGATCAGCGTCCGTCATCGCTTCGGTGAACTGCTCGCCGCGATCGGTTGCGTTGGTCAAGAGATCCTCCTCGTTGATGGCATCGAGGACGGCTACCCCTCGCATAGCACCGACGATATCGCCAGCCCCCCATGTAGACGAGATCCGACCGGTCTCCTCGGGGAACAGGGATCCCTTCGAGATGGTTGCCCCGACGCGGAGTCCCTTTGCAGAGCAGATGACATCCGGCTCGAGTGGTGTGTGGTCGATTCCCCACATCTCACCGGTTCGACCGAGGCCGGATTGAATCTCATCCGCGATCAGCCTGATATCGTGTTCATCGATGATCGCCTGAAGGTCATCGATGAACGTCGGGTTCGGAATCCGATAACCACCCTCACCTTGCACCGGTTCGAGGATGATGAAGGCTACCTCGGCCGGGTCGAGGTTTCCTTGTTTGGGATGAAGCCTGTCGGCAAGGGCGTTGCCACCTGGTCCATCGGTTTGCCAACCACAGGTGCATTCAGTGTGACAACCGCAATACGGGACTGAAAGCACCCCCGGTACCTCTGGGTATCCCTTCCGATGGTTCCGCTTTGAGCGGTTGAGGGAGAGCGCACCAAGGGTACGACCGTGGAAGGCACCTTCGAACGTCACCGCCCGATGACCACCATCAGCATAGCACACTTTGATGGCGTTCTCAACCGCCTCAGCACCGGAATTGGAGAGGAACACCCGGTCGAAGTCGAAGTGCTCGGTGGCCTCGACAAGCCGGTGCATGAGCTGACTGGGGCCTGGTCCATCGGGGGCTTCCGGTGGCCATCCACCACTGATGTAGAAGTCCTGACCGGCAATCCGAAGTGGATCGACCAATTCAAGCTCACCGAGTCGATCAAGGATGAGCGGGTTGTTGTATCCCAAAGGGGCCGATGCCACATGGCAGGTGAAGTCCATGAGGACGTTCCCGTCGACATCGGTGCAGAAGGGACCGGCCGCTGGTGCGGTGGCATCGAGTACGAACTCGTAGACGTAGGTACTCGGGGCGGCCACCTCGTGGTGGTACTCAACCCACCGCTTTGCTCGGTCACCAGGCAACGAGGAGACTGATGGTTCAGCAGTATCCCGATCCATATCCAAGAAGTCAAATCCCGGCTATAACATTCTGTCGGCCATGCCCAACCGTTGCGAATACGCTGGCGATGATGCTCAGTGTCGTGAAGTGGATCACGCGAGAAAAGCGCGTGATCCGTGCCGCCCTGTTTGGTCCCCGCTGACGCTTCGGCCCTCCAGACGAAGCGTCAGTACGATTGTCCTGCTGCCAGGACTATAAGCCTATCTCCTCGGGTGTATTTCGGTTCGAAAAACGGGTCACATGTGCTCTTCCTCAAGGACCCATCCGAGGGCTCGTTTGTAGTAGCTGAACATCTGTCGAACCCCCTCATGTTGCATCGCCTCACTCTCGAGCTCGGCGGCGAGGAACTCGTATTGATCGCGTACCTCATCCTCACTCCGCATACACGGAAAGAATACCTTCGCGATGAAGAAGGTTGAGTCGTTCAAACGGCGTAAGCTGGGAACCTGCCGGCGAGTTCTGCAACCCGAGCACTCACCGATTCACGGACCTCCTCGTCTGCAGGTGCTTGCATGATATCGAGGATACAGTCCGCGAGTACCTCCATCTCCGGCCCTCGCATCCCACGACTGGTCACCGCCGGCGTGCCGATCCTGACGCCACTCGTCACGAATGGTGATCGCTGCTCGCCAGGGACTGTGTTCTTGTTGAGGATGATTCCGACCGCTTCGAGCGCCTCCTCCAGTTGCTGTCCGGTGAGCGATGGGTGACTCTCTTGGAGATCGACGAGCATCAGATGTGTGTCCGTGCCGCCGGTGACCAGTTCGACACCGGCGGATTGCAACAACTCTGCCAACAGCTGTGCATTGTCGACCACGGCCTCGATGTAGGCTTCGAACGCAGTGGTGAGCGCCTCAGCGAATCCGACTGCCTTTCCCGCGATGTTGTGCATGAGGGGTCCACCCTGGCCACCAGGGAAGACCGCCGAATCGATCGCATCTGCGTGTTGATCTTCACACATCACGATCCCCCCTCGCCCGGCACGGATTGTCTTGTGTGTCGAACCGGTCACGAAGTCAGCAACCCCGACGGGCGATGGATGCGCACCGGTGGCAACCAGTCCGCTGATGTGAGCGATATCAGCCAATTGGTAGGCACCGACCTCATCGGCAATCGATTGGATTCGCTCCCAATCGATAGCCCGTGGATAGGCGGAGAAACCAGCGACGATGATATCGGGATCGACCTCTTTCGCTCGCTCGGCAATCTGCTCGTAATCGAGTCGTCCCGTCGATTCATCGAGCCGGTACTGGTGAACATTGTACAGCTGACCGGTGAAGTTGACGCGGTGTCCATGGCTGAGATGGCCACCGTGTTCCAGCGCCAATGAGAGGATGCAATCGCCTGGATTCAACACGGCGGTGTACACCGCCTGATTTGCCTGTGTGCCGCTGTGTGGCTGTACGTTGACGTGTTCAGCCCCCCAGAGTTCCTTGGCTCGATCGATCGCCGCCTGTTCGACTCGGTCGACCTCCGCACAGCCAGCGTAGTATCGTCGACCAGGATATCCCTCTGCGTACTTGTTGGTCATGACCGAACCCTGTGCAGCGAGAACCGCCTCGCTCACATGATTCTCGCTGGCGATGAGCGAGATGGTATCATTCTGCCTCGCACCTTCTGCTGCGATCGCCTCGGCGACGAGTGGATCGGCCGACCGAAGTGCCTCATGGTCCATCTGCTTACCTCGACCCGCTCAGGGCGAGACTGTAGCCTTTGCGCAACGGCCGTGCTCAGCCGGTCGTCTCGACAAATATAGTAATCTTCTTGTCAGGAGTGTTCAAGTCCCCGGGGGTTCCAATGCGTATGTTGGCAGGTATGAGTGCAGAACTTGTACATGGGCGGTCGGCTGTCCTCGAACAACTAGTGACCTGGTCGGGTACGAACACGATGAGCACGACCGACCCCTATCTGCTCGGATCGCTGCTCACGAGAGACCGACCAGCTGCAACGACTTGGTCGGTCCTCACGACCGTATCGTGCCTGGACACCATCGAATCGGTCGACTACCTATCGTGGAGTCTCACAGAGGCGATCGAAGCGGGTACGTTCACCGTCTCACGCATCGACCGACAGATACCTTCGGTCGCGCTCGGCGAAGACGAGTTGATCGCCTTCATCGAGTTCGAGACGACACTGGCTGGACTTCGAATCGGTGCCCATGGTGAGCTCGGCTTGCTGTTGAAGCATTGTCTGGGTGAAGTACGAGGGTCGAGTCCTCAATGGACTCCTACGCAGCCGACACTCACGACGGTACTTGACACATACGAGGCACACTTCGGCGAGGATGCTGCGATGCACCTCGAAGAATGCCTCGGGGCGATCTGGGACCAACAGCTAGCCGGTGAGACATACGATGCGCTGGAGTTCGCAACGCTCGTTGCAGCACATAACGGTAGTTGGCTTGGCAATCTCGGTGCATGGGGAAGAGCGAGTGGAGTCGCCACCGAGGCCGATTTCTCACGGATTAAACAACGATTCGAGGAGGCTGGGCTCATCGAGGTGGAATCGATCGCAGATGGGGTCGGACGTCCCCAACAACGACTTACACTTCGACTTGATGCGCTCGATGTCACGGCTCGAGAAGCACTCGACACTCTTGTGTGATGAAGAGTAATCGGGTTTATCCGCGGGGCTCCCCGAGGTGTCGCACATGGAGATCGGATTCCGTGGGGCACCCCAGGTGGAAGCTGCCGTTGGTGCCGGCCTCGAAGGACTCGGGTTCGAGCTCGCTACCACCACTACACCGCTGATTGTTGCCGGTACCCCGGATGACTTTCCTTCGTTCAACGCGGAAAGAACGTTCATCGCGATCGAAGTCGGTGGCATCGGTGGGTACGCCATCGACGGTGTGGAAGCATCAATTGCCGTAATCGGTCCAGAGGGTCCCTGCAGACGATGTCTCAAACGTCGAGTTGAGGCAAGTACATCCACCCCGATCGAGCCGTCCACTCCATCATCTGAAAGTGCACGGTACGCCGGTGCAGTTGCCGGACGCCTCATACATCAGACGGGGGTAGAGGCTCTCGATCAACGACTCGGGGTGGTCAGGTTACTCGACGGCGGTGAACGTCGAGTCCTCCCCGTGCCAGGCTGTAGCTGTGAACGAGAGTTCGATCGCTTCGAGGCGGGTACCGAAGATCCGCCGGCTGGTGAAGCACTCGACCGAGCTGAGCTCGCAGTCGACCCAATCCTCGGAATCATCGCACAGGTCGGTGAGCAATCATCGTATCCGGCACCGTATTACATCGCCGAGGTGGCCGACACTACGAGTTTCAGTGACGCCCGTGCTGCCAGATATGCAGCCGGTGTGGATCTCGATTGGGACGATGCGTTCATGCGCGCGATCGGTGAAGGGCTGGAACGGTACTGTGCGGGCTGCTATCACCTCGATGCCCTCCCTGAAGAGCCCAAGGGTCGAACGATCGAGCTTGCAGACATAGCCACTGCCGATGACGATGGGTCAGTACTCGGTCGGTGGTGGCCTGCGATCGACCTCAACACCGAAGAGAACGTCTCACTTCCGGCAGAGGCGGTGACCTTCCCACCACCAGCCGAGGCAGATATAACCGGTATCACCACGGGGCTCGGTCTCGGTGCGACCTGGACTGATGCAGTCCTCGCTGGGTTGGTCGAGGTCATCGAGCGTGATGCGTGTATGCTTGGATGGTACTCGACATATGAACCACTCGAGCTCGAGGTGAACCACGAACCATACCAGATCCTGACCCAACGGTTGGCAGGGGAAGGGCTCGCATCGACCGCACTGGTGATGACCCAGGATATCGATATACCGGTTGTCACTGCGGTCGTTCATCGCCGCGATGGGGAGGGTGATGCACTGCTTGATATCCCAGGGGTGGACCCAGATGCATGGCCGTCGTTCGCGGTCGGTTCTGCGGCTTCACTCGATCCAGCGGTGGCCGCCGAACGAGCGCTCGCTGAGGCCGGACAGAACTGGATCGAACTCCTCGGAATGGGTCCTGAGCGAGCTGCCCAAGAAGGTGCTATCGGTGAGTTCGCCACCTACCCCAGACAGGCTCGGACACTCCTCAAATCATGGCCAAAGGTCGATGCTGCAACGATCGCACCGAGCGGTATCGAGGATGCCCAATCGGCCATCGATCACTGTCTCACTGAGACAGCTCGAGCCGGGCTATCCATGTACGCAGCCCGGACCACGACCCGCGATGTTGCATCACTTGGCTTTGAGGCAGTTCGGGTCGTCAGTCCAGAGGCACAACCACTTGTGCGTGACCGTACACACTTTGCTGATCGACTCTCATCGGTTCCGCGAGAGCTGGGCTTTAGACCACGACTCGATCGCGGCGACCACCCGTATCCCTGATCATCGCCTCCGGTCAGACGCCGAAGGTGGCACGGAGCAGATCGCGGGTACCCGGTCCGAGCCCCACTGCAAGTACCGCGATCAACAATAGCATGAAGAAGCTTGGTGAGTCCTCATAGAGCTCGTCATTGAAGAGGTATACCACCAAGAGGGCCACCCCTATCTTGAGTGGGATGAATGGCCAGACAGTTCCAATCATGTCAGAGACTGCGGCAGGCTGGATCACCTCGGTGATATCTGCCACTGCTTCGTTGACCACGTGTTTTGGATCGTACGACCGGCCCAACCCGAGTTCTTCGTTCCAATCTAGACTCAGTACATTAGCGAATCCGTCGACGGCATGACCCCAGATGAGGACCGGCCCGATCAATCCAGTTCCAGCATTGATCGAGGGGATCCAACGAACGGCCGCAACCCAGACGACCGCCGTAGCAGCTGTCGCACCGACGAGAGTGATGACGAATAGTGGGACCGACAGCGTTGATTCCTCCGG
>SKSH01000064.1 GCA_007118075.1 Halobacteriales archaeon | reverse complement strand
TCACCGATGTCTGTTTGTGTGAGTACACCAGTCACGGTCACTGCGGGGTACTCGAAGCAGAGGGGGGATCGCTCACCGTCGATAACGATCCGAGCGTCGAGCTTCTCGCCCAGATAGCCATCTCGCACGCACGAGCTGGAGCAGACGTGGTCGCACCGAGTGCGAGTCTCGATGGGATGGTCGCCGGTATCAGAGAACGTCTAGACAGTGGCGGATACGAGGAAGTACCAATCCTCAGCTACGCCGTGAAGTATCACAGCGGATTCTACGGTCCATTCCGTGATGCCGCCGACGGCGCTCCAGCATTTGGTGACCGGCGTCACTATCAGCAGAACCCAGCCAACCGACGCGAGGCCCGTCTTGAAGCGCAACTGGATATCGAACAAGGTGCAGACATGATCATGGTCAAACCGGCAATGCCGTATCTCGACATCATCTCCCTGATTCGCGATTCGGTAGATGTACCGGTCGCCGCATACCAGGTTAGCGGGGAGTACGCTATGTTGCACGCCGCAGCCGAACGCGGCTGGCTCGACCTGGAATCGGTTGCGATCGAGTCACTCCTCGGAATCAAGCGAGCCGGAGCAACCCCCATCATCTCATATTTGACGCCGTACCTCCTCGAGCGTGAGCTCATCTAATCCGTATCAGCTTGAGATGAACCGACACGCTGCATCGGCAAACAAATCTGCCGCCAGGGTTACCTGGCCCCACTCGATAGTCTCGTCGGGGAAATGGGCCTGGTCGATAGAGCCCGGCCCGAACACGACGGTGGGGATTCCTGCTGCAAGGTAGTGACGAGCATCGGTCCCGTACGTTGCCCCGACCGGGGAATCATCGAGATCAACCGAACGGAGTGTCGCTCTGACTGCCTCGACAATCGGTGCATCGGGGGGAACTTCAGCAGGCTCGAACTGAATGGAGAATCGTTCGAATACTGGTGGGTGGGCTTCGAGCCAGGGTTGCCCATCGATGACCGCCGAGAGCTGTTCATCGACGGCCGCCTCCACCTCGTCTACCGTCTCACCAGGTGCAACGCCGATGCGCACCTCAGCCTCGAGATCCGCCGGCACCGATGACGCCCAGTTACCGGCTCTGACCGTCCCCACATTGATCGGCCATGGATTCTCAAAATCGCAATATAAGGGATGGGTCACCGACTCGGCTCGTTCACGTTCGAACGCATGAAGCATCTCATGAATCCGGAAGAAATGTGGGAGTACGGACTCACCTTTCCACCTGGTTGCAGCATGCGCGGAACGTCCTCGAAGGTGCAGCCGCTTCATGAGGCATCCCTCAGTCGCCGTGACTGATCGACATTCGGTCGGTTCGGCGATGATCACCCCGTCGATGTCGAAGGGATACGGGTTGTCAAGAGCGGCAGCCGCGGCGCCGATGCCACCCTCTTCCTCACCGACCACTGACTCGACGACGAGCCGTCCGTTAAGATCGGTTGCAACCTCGGCTAGGTATGCCCCAGCGTAGACGCATGTCGCAAGACCTGCCTTCATATCTGCTGCGCCACGTGCGGTGACTCGTTCGTTCCGCCAGGTCGGTTCGAATGGGGGGGTCGACCAGGATGAAGGCTCGACTGGAACCACGTCACAATGGCCGCTCAGCGCGATGGTTTTGCCAGCATCGGGATCACCGAACTCGATGTACCCGCCGACACTCGGGCGGTTTGTCACCTCGATGGCATCCGGGGCGTTCGGGAATGATGGATGGCCAGCTAGCATCTCAGCATCCGCCTCCCATGTCACCGTTTCAAATCCGAGTGCTTCCAGATGGCCATTAAACCACCGTTGGAACTGCGCTTCGTTCCCCGGTGTGGATTCGAATCGGATCATCTGCTCGAAGCATTCTTTCAACGCTGAGCCGAACCGGTCTACTACCGAATCCGTCATTGTGTTGAATTCCGACGTTGCTGGCATAAAATGAGAGTACTGTGGTTTGCAATACGGCAGAAGTAGCAACCTCTTTGGGTCCTGACCGGAGATTTCGCTGTAGAAGATGACTGACGACCAATCCCGCGACCTCTACGACCGGGCCCTCTCAGCGCTAGTCGGAGGCGTCAACTCTCCGGTACGGGCCGGGATCAGACCGTATCCGTTCTTCGTCCGCCGTGGAGACGGCGCTCACGTCATCGATGCCGACGGCAACCGTTACATCGATTTCGTGGGGGGATACGGTCCCCTGCTCTATGGGCACGACCTGCCCGAACCGGTCATCGGTTCAATCCAGTCTCGACTCGCTGATGGTGTTATGTACGGGGCACCGACCGAGGTCGAGGTCGAGCTCGCCGAGTTCATCTCGCGCCATGTCCCCTCGGTTGACCAGGTTCGGTTCGTGAACAGTGGGACCGAGGCGACCACCGCGGCCGTGAGACTCGCCAGAGCACACACCGGTCGGGATGATGTCGTCGTCATGGCTGGTGGCTACCATGGTGCTCAGCCGACAACCCTCGTCGAAGGACACGGGGACGAGGTAACACCGTCGAGTCCGGGGATTCCAAAGGCATTCGCCGACCACTCGATTCCGATGCGGTTCAACGACGTAGAGGGCTTTAAGGCACTCTTCGAAGCTCGTGGAGACGAGATCGCCGCGGTCATCACCGAACCGGTCCTCGGGAATCATGGCATCGTCATGCCAGAACCAGGGTTCCATGAGACGCTCCGCGATCTCACCGAAGATCACGGGACCCTCTTGATCTGGGATGAGGTCATCACCGGGTTCCGAGTCGGCGGGCTCCAAGGTGCTCAGGGCCACTTCAATATCGAGCCCGATCTCACCACCTATGGGAAGGTCATCGGTGGTGGATTCCCAGTCGGGGCGATCGCCGGTCCAGCACGCATCCTCCGTGGGTTCACCCCAACGGGCGAGGTGTTCAATGCCGGTACTTTCTCAGGCCACCCGGTGACGATGACCGCTGGGTTAGAATCGCTACGATACGCCGCTGAACGCGATGTCTACGATCATATCGACAGGCTCGGCACTCGTATGCGCGAGGGACTGTATGATATCATCGAGGAGTCAGCACCAACGTACAGCGTGGCTGGGGTTGCGAGCCTCTTTAAGGTCCTCTTCACCCGAGCGGGGCCGACTGCCGATCGAGACCGCTGTGGAGACGGTTGCCGGCAAGATCCTGACTGTGCGAAGTACGAGTATTGTCCCAGCGACGGCGGTGATGTCGACGACGGAGAGACCGACCGGTGGGAGCGACTGTTCTGGCCAGCGATGAAAGACGAGGGGATCTTTCTCACCCCGAACCAGTTCGAAGCGCAGTTCATTTCATACGCACACACTGAGGACGACATCGACACCGCACTCGAAGCTTATCGGACGGCGATTTAGGTAGCAGTCCGTTCGGTATCCAAGAACGCACTCACCACGAGGATCCAAAGTCCAACGCAACCGGTCAGCGGCAGTATCACGAGCCACTGCAGTGGATCGATCGTGGCGACCATCTCCGCTGGGGCCTCTCGGTCAAACCGCCAGACGGCAACAAGAGTGATGACCGTCAAGCCACTGGCGAACAGTAATCCATCCTGTTGTGCACGGCCTGGGGCAAATGCCTCTGTATCCCTTGCATGGTGACGCCAATCAACACCGAGTGCGACGACCGTGCCGATGGCTGCCCCTACCAACGCGACGACGATATCGTTCGTGAGGGTGTATTCAAGCGTGAGAATCGACGCGCTGAGCATCGGTACCAGGCCAATGGTCGCGGCCATCACCGGCCCCCCATTGGTGAGAGCATAAATGGTCGGTATTACCGTCATCGACAGTACGACAGCGATGATCAACACCGCGGTGAAACCATCGACAATCCGGACAATCCATCCGGGAATGAGGTCGACCGCGCCGAGGTAAAAGAGGACTGCGAGCAACGTCGCAATACTGACCACCAGACAGTAGCCCACCGCAATCAGGCTGCGTCGTTCGTGTCTCCCGATCAATGGATGTGACAGCCAGGACCATCCCGGAATATACGATCGATCACTCATGGGACGATCACCGTCACCAATCCCTCATGATCGGGTGGATTCGCATTGTCGAAAGATGCGCCATCAGGTTCGACCGACCAGCCCCGTTCATGGAAGAGCCATTCGATCAGGTGCTTCGTCGACTCATAGGAGACAATCTCATGTTCAGGCGTTGCAGCGGTATCCTCGTGTGCCTGAACCGAGACATACCCCTCGAAATCCCATGCACGGATGTGATGGCGACCGAATCCACCATGGAAGGTCTGCGCAGCTGAGGCATGCTGCCGTTCGTACGATCCGGTATGTGCGTTGTAGGCGAATCTGACGTACTCAGCAGGGCGTTCGACCCAACCGACATCGGTGAAGACATGCATCACGTCATCGAGGGTTCGATCAGTCCCTGCCAACGTGAAGACCACGTTGATGGGACTGGTCGGATTGTATCCATCCCGCTCTCTGCTGTACTGCCAAAGGGCGTATGGACTTTCCTCCTCAAGTTCAATTTCGGGGAGGGTACCCGTATGCGCCTCGACAGGACGGTCGGTCGGCTGGTCTGGGTGTGGTGATGGGAAAACGACGATCGCACCAGCGGTAACCCCGGTAGCAACCGCCGCCCGGCGCAGGAACGACCGTCGAGAGTATCCCATACGCCTTGCTCTGGTTGCCGTCTCGCGAAAGCCCTTCGGCTTCACCGTCGGCCGACACCGGTTTGGCCTTCCAGGTTTCACCGATGAGTAATGACCGACGAACCGGTGCGCCTTGCGACCCGTGGATCGAGGCTCGCGATAGCGCAGACCGAGGCAATCAAACGGGACATCGAGGCGCACCGGCGAGCGGTCGAGTTGGTGGAGGTCTCGACCACCGGTGATGAGCTCGATGAAGAGCTCATCCACGAGCTCGGCACCACCGGTGCGTTCGTCCGTGCCCTCGATGAAGAGGTCCTCGAGGGGCGCGTCCACGGTGCGGTCCACTCGATGAAGGATATCCCAACTGACCAACATCCCAAGCTGGTCATCGCCGCCATCCCTCCCCGTGGATCGACCGAAGATGTGCTCATCACACCCGACGGTCGTCCCCTTGACGAACTCGATGAGGGGTCGGTCGTTGGCACGGCGAGTCTCCGCCGTCGGGCACAACTGCTGATGCAGAGGCCGGATCTCGAGGTCGAACCGATCCGTGGCAATATCGACACTAGATTGGTGAAACTCTATGCTGCCAACCTGGCAAGGGATACCAAGGTAGCGGGTCCAGAACAACTGCTCGACCGTGCCGCCGAACGAGACGTTGACACTGAGTATGATGCGATCGTGCTGGCGCGGGTCGGACTGGAACGGGCAGGATTCGAGAAAACGGTAGCGTTCGATTCACTCAAGATGTTGACGGCGGCAGGTCAGGGAGCCATCGCCGTCACCACCCTCGATGACGAGTTCGGTGCCTGGTTGAACGACACGATCGACGATCCGCGCTCACGGGTGGAGACGACCGTTGAACGACGGATCCTCGCCACCCTCGGTGGTGGCTGTGTAGCACCGATTGCGATCAGTGCCATCATCCAAGATGCGCATGTGCAGGTGAACGTACAGGTGCTCAACCGAGATGGTACAGACTACATCGAAGCTGGTGAGCAGCTACCAGTCGCTGAACACGTCGAAGCGGCCGAGGTATTCGCACAGACACTGATCGACCGGGGAGCCGACGAACTGATCGAAGATGCAAAGCGAGACATCCCAGGTCCACGCCATCGAGGTGACGGATGAACGAGCGTCCGACAATCGCCGCATTCAGACCAGCTGATGACCGTGCCGAGGATGCTCGTACGGTGATCGAGGCAGCCGGTGGACGACCACTCCTTGATCCGATGCTCTCTGTTGAACCCACCGGCGCGAGCCCTCGGACCGATGCAGCGATTACGATCTTTACGAGTGCAACCGTGGCGACACTTCCGGCAGTTCAGTCGTGGGAGCCGAATGCGACCACAGTCGTCGCTGTGGGGCCGAAGACGGCTGCTGCCCTGGAGGATCTCGGCCTTGCCGTCGATCGTGTTCCAACTGAATTTACCTCTGCAGGGATCGTCGAGGAACTCGGTGACGAGGTCGATGGACTCAAGATCGAGGTCGCACGCAGCAATCACGGGAGCGATGTGCTCCTGGATGGGTTGATGACGAATGGAGCCTATCTTCACGAGACAATCCTTTACCGGTTGGTGAGACCCGACGATGCCGGACACTCAATCGAGGCCTTGCTGGCTGGTGAGGTCGCTGCACTCGCCTTTTCTTCATCACTCACCGTCGAGCACTTTCTCGCATGTGTAGCTGAGCATGCCAATCGGGATGCCCTCGAAGAGGCACTCGAGGAGGTCCTTGTGGGCGTGATTGGACCCCCGACAGCAGCGACCGCCAAATCGGCAGGTATACCCGTCAATATCGTTGCATCATCTGCCACCTTCGAGACCCTCGTCGACGAGCTCATGACCGAGCTTGAAACGCCGACTCGGAGGGCTTAACCGAGGGCGCATCACACCAATCAGGCGATGGAAGGACCGGTTCCCGAGCTTGCCGAACGAGCCGCAGCTTGTGCGGCAAGACTCCGCTCGGCAGAGTCGGTCCTGTTGGTGAGCCACATCGATGCGGATGGACTGACCAGCGCAGGGATTGCAGCCCAAGCACTGCGTCGAGCCGAACTCCAACATGACGTTGCATTCTGCAGACAACTCGATGAACGTCAACTCGAGAAAATTGCCGTAAGTGAGCATGAAACCGTATTGTTCACCGACTTCGGAAGTGGGCAGATCGATCTCATCGAGCATCACACCGAAGCCGATGCGTTCACACCGATCGTGGTCGATCATCACCAGATCGGTGACGGTGATGTCGAGTATCACCTCAATCCATTGCTCGAGGGACTCGATGGAGCAACTGAACTCTCCGGGGCGGGTGCATCGTACGTCCTCGCCCGAGCGCTCGGGGAGAATAACCAGGATCTTGCCGCGCTCGCGGTAGTTGGTGCTGTCGGTGACATGCAAGACGCGAGCGGTGAGCTTCGGGGGGCGAATCGGGCGATCGTGGATGAGGCAGTCGAAGCTGGTGTACTCAAGACCTCGACTGATCTTGCGATGTACGGCAAGCAGACGAGGCCGCTTCCAAAGTTGCTGGAGTACAGCTCGGAGATGCGTATACCGGGGGTGACGAGCAATCCAGCCGGTGCCAGACGGTTCCTTGAGGAGCTTGGTATCGAACTCAAAGTAGACGGTGATTGGCGCACGTGGTCGGATCTCTCTATGGAAGAAAAACAACAGATCGCGAGTGCGATCGTGCGCCTCGGGGTGACCAATGGAGTGGATGCGAGCGAGATCAACGATATCATCTCAATCGCATACGAGCTGACCGCCGAAACAGAGGGTACACAGCTGCGAGATGCCAGCGAGTTCTCCACGCTGCTGAACGCGACCGCCCGGTATGATCGAGCTGACGTGGGATTGGCCGTCTGTCTCGGTGAT
>SKSH01000139.1 GCA_007118075.1 Halobacteriales archaeon | reverse complement strand
GTGGGTATCCCAGTGGCGGCACATGCCCAGGGTGCACCCGGCATCAAGAACGCGCTCAGAAACGGCGTCGATACCATCGAACACGGCATCTACCTCGATGACGAATGTATCGAACTGTTCCACGAAACCGAGGCGGTGATGGTTCCGACCCTAGCCATCGTTGATCGAATCGTCGATCATGGTGAGGACCACGGCATCCCACCGTGGGGGATGCGAAAGGCCCGTGCGGTCAGGGACGCCCACATCGAATCAACCAGATGGGCATTCGAGGAGGGCATCCATCTCGCCGCAGGAACCGACTTCATCGGTCCAGGGCTGGTCCCACACGGAGAGAACGTCCTCGAGCTCGAACTCTACGTCGATGAGATCGGGATGACGCCGATCGAGGCAATACACACCGCTACCGGAGCGACCACCGCGACCCTTCCGGTCGATGATATCGGTACCCTCACCCCTGGGTCACATGCTGATTTCCTGGTTCTCGATGCCGATCCCACGGATGACATCTCGGTCCTTCGCGACGGGATCGTATCGGTGTTCAAAGGCGGCGAGCCGATCGCTGATGGGACTGCCAGTTAGAGGAAGCTGCGGACCGTCACACTGAGGTCCTGCAGATCGACAATGGCTGCGATCGCGACATCAGGATCGATGTTGACCTGCCGCTGGAATGGCGTCTGGTGTTGCCAGGTACCGGTGTTGATCACCCGAACATCTCGGTAGGTATCGACTCCGGTGGTATGCGTATGTCCTGCGTGAAAGACATCTGGTACCTGGTCGATCACAAGGTGGTCGATAGGTTCGGGTGAGATCCGGGTTCTGCTGCCGTATGTCGGTGCTAGATGTCGTTTTCTGAGCAACTGTACCATCGCCGCATCTGGGCGTTCATACTCGACAATTCCCCCTGGAATCGAGGCGATGACATCGTCAAAGGAGGTCCCATGATAGAGGAGGAACGTGACACCCTCGATCTCTATCCACCCCGGATTGCTCACCAGTCGGGCCTCGATCGACTCGAACATCTTGGCAATCCTCTCTCCGAATGCCGGTTGTGGTTCAGCCAGTCTGACCGCGTCATGATTACCGGGGATGATGGTGATTTGGATATCGGATGGTACCGCCTGCAGCTGCTCGGCCGCCGCACGATACTGGTCGTACACGTCCACGATGGCGAGCTCCTTGGACTGATTTGGATACACACCGACACCGTCGACGAGATCACCGCTGATGATCAGGTGCTCGATAGATTGTGCCTCGGACGTATCAAGCCAATCGACGAAAGTCTCCCAGGCACCCTCGGCGAACTCCTGGCTGCCGACATGGAGGTCGCTGATGAGTGCCACTTCGATGGACTCGTCTGCTCGGGTGGCCTGGTTCGACATTGGTACCTCCGGCTGGTGCAACGCGTCGACGAAGATGATGCCACCGTCATCTGCAAGGGTTCCCTCGATCGCGAGTACCTGATCCAAAAGTAACTCATCGACCATCCCATAGAGGTCATTATCCCGGTGGATGAGAGCGCGACACGCCCCCGTTCGGTCCTCAAGCTCCAACACCCAGTGACCAGATCCGGTTGAGCGGACATCGGTGAGCAAACCGATCACCCCTATCCCATGTCTCGCCCGATTGGTTGTCTGCAGGGAAGCGATTGATCTGGCCGAAACACGATCGCGAAGAAGGGTTGAGAGTCGATCATACCGATCTCTGAAGAGCGCTAGAAAATCATCAAACGTGCCGGTGCCTGTACTCGCACCGGTCATATCAGCGACAACCCTGATCTCGCTGGTCCGATCGCTCCTCGTAGGCGGCTCCACGGTGAGCACTTCTTCAATATCGGCTTCGGTGAGTGTCACCGTCTCATCCGGGACGTGTTCGATGATCGAATTGATCGCCGCACGTGGATCCCCTTGCTGCTGGATGCATCGAACGGCCGCTTTCTCGGCGGTGAAACCCTCGGCTGCAAGCAGCGCAACAATCCGTCCAAGGGAAGCCTCTGACACGGCTGAGATGAAGGAGAGCAATCAGCTAAAATCCCACGGGTTCACGTGGCTGGTCGGGATGAACGCAAGGTTCTTGACCATTTATCGACTCCCTGCTGACGAATGCAGCGTTTGGATGATGAACAGGGGGACGGTCGCTCACGGCCCCGCGCCATCCTCGAAGGGACAGCCCGGTTCGTCTGGGATGTCTTCATCGGATTTCTAATCATCGCCATCATCGTGTCGGTGTTGTTCGCCCTCAGCGGAGTCTGGCCACCATTTGTCGCCATCGAGAGTGGGAGTATGGAACCCAATATGAATGAGGGAGATTTGGTATTCCTCGTCGACAAGGACCGCTATTCCGCCCACGACGGTGGCGGTGATACCAACCTAATCACCCTTGAAGAGGGCGAAGAGGTCGGTCATCTTGCCTTCGGGAAACCCGGTCACGTGGTCGTCTTCAACGAGGATGGTGAGGGGATCTCTATCATCCATCGCTTACATCTCTGGGTCGAGGAGGGTGAGAACTGGTTCGATCGTGCAAATCCAGAGTATCTCGATGGAGAGGCAAGCTGCGCGACGCTGAATAACTGTCCTGCACCCCATGACGGGTTCATCACGAAGGGGGACGATAACCACGCCTACGATCAGGTTAGTGAACACTTCGAGGTAATCAAACCAGAATGGGTCGAGGGGCGCGCGGCTATACGAATCCCGTACCTCGGTCACTTCAGACTCTCGTTTTGATCAGTCGAATCGCGCCTGGATGTATGGTTGGACATCGCCGAGTTCGGCGAATCGTGAATCGGACGACAAGACCGCTTCTGTCTCGTCTCGGTGTTTGCTGATGCTGATCTCCTTGGTCCTGCCATAGCGCCCCTTGCTCACGACGACTGCATTGATGATGCCGAGCATATCGAGCTCGCTGATCAATGAGGTGACCCGCCGCTGGGTCAAACAGTCTGAACCGAGCTCCTCACACAGCTGTCGATAGACATCATAGACCTCGCCCGTCTTGCTGTTCGAATCAGTATACTTATCCAACAAAATGGTAGCGTAGAGGACTAGCTTGGATTGATGTGGCAGTGTCCGGACGACCTCGATGATCCGGTCGAGCTCGAGCTTCTCCTGTGCCCGCTTGACGTGCGTTACCTCAACCCGGTCGCTTTGGTCCCGTTCGCAGAGTTCACCAGCAGTTCGAAGCAAATCGAGCGCTCGTCTGGCATCACCGTGTTCTTGCGCCGCGTATGCTGCACATAATGGGATGACCTCCTCGGTGAGTGAATTAGATTTAAATGCCACCTCAGCTCGGTGTTCGAGAATGTCTCGAAGCTGATTGGCGTCGTATGGTGGAAAGACGATCTCTTCCTCGCCGAGGCTGGAACGAACTCGGGGATCGAGTGTATCAGTGAAACGAAGATCGTTGCTGATACCCATGATGGACACACGCGAGCGCACGAGATCGCTGTTGATTCGGGAGAGGTTGTAGAGTGTGTCATCCCCGCTCTTCTCGACGAGCTTGTCGATCTCGTCGAGCATGATGATCACGACACACTCCTGATAATCCACCGCATCGAAGAACGCTTCGTAGACGCGGTCGGTCGGCCAACCGGTCATCGGGACCCGTTCGAAGTTCTCCTGGTCGGCCTCAAGGGCTTGAATCCGATCGAGAAGCTCGGGGAGATTATCCATCGTGAGTTCCTCAGGTCCATCCCCCGCACGAAGAGATCTGACTTGCTCAGTGAGCAGTTCGATCTGCGCATCAATCGCGTTGAGGTTGTTGTCGATGAACGTATTCGCGAGCTTGGCGAATACCCGATATTGGGTATCGATGACCTCACAGTTCACATATTCGACGTGACACGGGAGCTCGTATCGATCAGACGCTCGTTCGAGTTCCTCACTCACATATTTCGACGAGGCGGTCTTCCCGGTACCCGTCTTGCCATAAATGAGAATGTTCGAGGGAGTCTCAGAGCGAAGTGCAGATGCCAAGATTGACGCCATCTCGTTGATCTTCGCTTCGCGGTGTGGCAACGTAGACGGTGTATAGGCGGGTCTTAAAACGTCTTTGTCATCAAAGATCGGTTCGCCCTCGAGAAGTTCATCAAAAAGACTCCCGCGCGAGGTATCTGCCGTTGGCTTGCGCTGCGATCCAGTCTCGAATCGATTGAACGATCCACCGCTGTCTAATCCAGCTGAAAGCGGATTGCTTCGTTGATTTTTGTCCGACATCCTTGTGTTTCACACCCCTTCGTTTCAACTGCATTCACGCCTAGCCGCTTTGCTAAAGACTGCGGCCACCGTTCAGGTCCCCAACCCCGATCGGCGTGTTTGCCGTGTGCCTCCCACCGATGAGTAGCACCACCATAAAATCTTCCCTATTGTAACGATAAGTTAGGATTACCAATAAGATAATTATCATATTCTGTTGGTAAAGATATCTAAACAAACATCTCAGCATGAATATTCAATATCAACCGCATGAGTGGAGAAAACACGGGAATATCCGTATCATTCTCCAAGAATTCGGCTGAATAACCTTGAGAACCCACATGTCGTGACAAACAACTGGTAGATATAAATCATAGGGGGTCAACCCCCTCCCACCCCTTCATTTCAACTGGATACTGTCACAGGACCACCACCCTATGATCCCGCTATATTTAGTACCAGAACATTAAAGCCCCAAGCAATAAAATCAGTCCGTAGTGTATTTGGATTAAGTATTGATTAACTGAAAATATCTTCAAGAAATAGATAATACTAGTATGTTCTCGTTTGGTGAGGCAGCTGTTTTGTGTTCCACCTGAAATCAAGGGGTTGGGGCTCTTTCGGTTGTTTTGGCGATTACCTCTCGTTGTCGGTCAAGCGGATGACCTGTGTCTGACGTAACCTTAAGACTGCGTGTGGGGGTGTACCTAGTACCGGCTATCAGGGAATACGATAGCGGGAGGAACAGATGGGACTGCTCACAGGCCTCCGCGATAGTATATCACGGGCCGCAGATAGGTTGTTCGCTGGTAATGAACCAAAGCGAATCGGAATCTACGGCCCTCCGAATGCAGGAAAGACTACCCTGGCCAATCGCATCGCCCGAGACTGGACTGGTGATGCAATTGGGCCAGAGAGCCACATCCCTCACGAGACTCGGCGGGCACGTAGGAAAGAAGATGTGGAGATTAAACGAAACGGGAAATCAGTGACAATCGATATCGTTGATACACCAGGAGTGACGACCAAGGTAGACTATGAAGAATTCCTCGAGTTTGATATGGAAAAAGATGATGCGATTCGTCGATCGAGGGAGGCGACAGAGGGGGTCGCCGAGGCGATGCATTGGTTACGGGAGGATGTCGATGGGGTGATTTATGTCCTCGATAGCGCCAAAGATCCGATCACACAGGTCAACACGATGCTGATTGGTATCATTGAAAGTCGCGACCTACCTGTGTTGATCTTCGCCAACAAGATCGACCTCGAAGATTCCAGTGTCCAACGGATCAAAAGTACCTTCCCACAGCACGAGACGGTACCACTCTCGGCATTGGAGGGCGACAACATGGACGAAGTGTACGACAAAATCGCGGAGTACTTCGGGTGAAATCATGGCAGAAGTGACCGAACAACCAGAACCACAGGGTGTACAAATCGATTTGATTAGTGGGGATCGTATGGAGGGCCTGACGAGTATGGAGAAGATCAGGCTCATCCTGGACGGTGTTCACGAAGGGAACATCGTGATACTTGAACGTGGATTATCCCCCGATGAGGAGAGCAAGCTCATCGAGGTAACGATGAGTGAGATTAATCCGGATGGCTTCAATGGTATCGAGATTGAAACCTATCCGCAGATCGAGGCAGGCTCGGGTAGTTTCCTAGAGCGTCTCATGGGTCGTACCGGTGAAGGGAAGCTGACCGTCATCGGACCTGCTAACCGAATTCAGACCCTGCACAAGGACGAAGAACTGATTTCAGCCTTCGTGACGCATCGATAATGCCCCACGAGTGTACCGAGTGTGGAAAGGGCTTCCCCGATGGCTCGAAAGAGATGCTCGGTGGTTGCCCTGCATGTGGTGGTAAGAAATTTCAGTATTTCCCAAAATCAGGTACGCCACCTGTTGAGGATCGAGCACAAGCTAGTGCCAGATCAGCCACGGTTGATCGGGAGGAACTACCCAGTACCGAGGAGCCGGATATGCATGATGAGCGTGCCCCGGCAACCGACCTGGCTGAGCTCCGTGAACGCCTAGACAGTCAGTTCGAAAGCATCCGCATCGTCGAGCCAGGCCAATACGAGCTGAACCTGATGGAGCTCTACGATAGAGACACCTACGTGATTTCGTTGCAGGAAGATGGACGATACGTCATCGATGTCCCCGAGGCCTGGCGAAGTGCATCCCCCGAATCATAAAACCCGACCCCCTTCATTTCAGGTGGAGTTCGAACCCTACGTTTTTGCCATCGGGCGTCGACTTTCTCACTGATGAGTGAGGCAACTAAGATCGTTATGCTCACCGTTATCGTCACCGCAGTGATCGGTCTGGGAATTGGAATCGCAGTCTTGACCGCTTGAACCGACTCACTAGAGCTCGATGACAACGTCGAAATGTGTCCGGACTTCATCGACGAACTCGGAATCGTGGACATTGACCGCGAGATGGAAGAGCCCGACGGCATCGTATTCGCCGAGCAGTTCGAGCAGCGCTTCGACCGCTTCAAGCGCGAGTGATTCAGACGCATAAAAGGAGAGCTCGGTCACCGAGTCGAGGCTCACCTTGCGTTTACCATGGTGCTCTGTGAGAAATCGTTCGACTGCATGGAGCATCCCATCGATGTCATCAGGACCAGGGAGATACTCGACACGATTGGATTCACGACGGGAGTAGCCCCGTTCGACACTGATTGCATCGACAATCTTGGCAGCCGCAGGCTCGATGCCATAGAATTCGAGCTTTTCATCGACCTCATCAGCGGTGGTCCGCGTTGATATGACGAGGAAGTGATCGGTGTCGTTGGCAAGGAACTCAGTGTCGAGGCGGTCTGTATCTGCAGTTGAGGGGTGCAATAACAAGATGCCAGTCCCACCAGGGATCGTCTCGGGTGCACCGGCTACCTCGAGGCGGTATTCCATGTGAACGTGGACCCATCCCGCCAACTTAATCCTACCTCACCGAACACCTCGACAGCCCTAAACGGGCGGGCGCATCAACCGAACGTAGATGGAGGCATGGCAGCGGGTGTTCGGTCACGAACATCCGTATGCGAACCAGGAGGACGGTATTGAGCGTGCACTGGCGATGATAGAGGCCGGTGGCTACCTCGCGCTCGAGGGGGCGTGTGGAACGGGGAAGACGATGCTCGCGCTCACGGCTGCGATCACAGCCATCCGAGACGAAACAACCCCATATGAACGAGTATTGATAGTCACGAGCGTCAAACAGCAGCTCAGGCAGTTCGAGCGCGATCTGGCACAGATTGATGCCAACCGACCGGCATCGATGGCCCCGGTG
>SKSH01000210.1 GCA_007118075.1 Halobacteriales archaeon | reverse complement strand
GTTCCCGGATATCTCGCAGGATGACCAGGAACTCATCTCGATCCCTGGGACGCCACCGAACCTGGTCGATCCAAGCGAAGGATGTCGATTCGCCCCTCGGTGTCCGTTCGTCACGGAGGAATGCTGGGACATCACTCCTCCCCACGAGGAGGTCCAAGCTGGCCATAGTGTCGAGTGTCATCGGGCACCAGAGTATGAGTACATCCAGTCGAAAGCCGCATTGCGAAAGACTTGGCTCTCAGACGACGTGGAGGATGATGGCGGGATACCTGCCGAGGTGAATTCCGATGCCTGAGCTCGCCAGTGAAGCCGGTCTCGTTGAGCCCGAGCAGCCCTCGGCGTACAAGGTTGCCACTGAGCATCTTCAGAAACACTTCCCCATGAAGAGCGGTGTCATCTCTCGAATCTTCCGCGGTGAATCAGATAAGGCCGTCCGTGCGGTCGATGATGTCACCTTCGGGATCAAGGAGGGTGAAGCGTTTGGGCTTGCCGGGGAATCTGGTTGTGGCAAGACCACGCTCGGAAAGACGATTATTCGGTTGCTCGACCCGACAGCTGGTTCGATCTACTTCGATGGCGAGGAGGTGACCGACATCGAGGGGAAGCAGTTGAAGGCCTACCGTCGAGAGGCACAGATCATCCACCAGGACCCGTATCAATCGATCAATCCACGCTTTCGGGTGTACCGATGGGTTCGGGAACCCCTCGATGTCCATAAGATCGGGACCGAGGAGGAGCGTGATGCGAGGGTTTATGAGGTCCTTGAGATGGCCGGACTCGAACCCGCATCGGAGTACGCTCAGGAGTATCCCACGGAACTCAGCGGTGGAGAACGTCAGCGTGTTGGCATCGCACGTGCGTTAGCACTCGGTCCTTCGTTCCTCATGGCTGACGAACCGGCGAGCATGCTTGACGTCTCGATCCGGGCGAGCGTGCTCGAGGTGTTCAAAAACCTCCAGCATGAGCTTGGCATGACCTCGTTGTACATCAGTCACGACCTTTCCTTACTCAAACACATCTGCGACAGGATTGGGATTATGTACCTCGGTCAGCTCGTCGAGGTCGGTCCAGCAGCACAGATCATCAACGACCCTCAACATCCCTACACGCAAGCATTGGTGTCCTCTGTCCCCCGGATCGATCCGACCGCTGACCGCAATCAAATCCAGTTGGTTGGTGAGGTACCCGACCCAGTCGATGTCCCCCAAGGATGTCGGTTCCACCCACGCTGTCCGAAGGTGGTTCCACCGCGGGAGTTCAGCTTCGAGCAGGCGGAATGGCGTGCCGTCGCGAGTCTCAAGTATGATTTGTTGAAGAATGAGCTGCAGGTAGCTGAGGATGTCGAAGAACCGACCCCAGATGACGTTCGCGAGTTCTATGAGGTACCGAACCCACTGACCGATGAACGAGCAGAAAAGCTACTCGCCCAGGCGATTTCCGATGTGATCGAGGATGATGATACAGCGACTGACTCGCTTGAACGACTCGAATCGGCGTTCCAGACGATCTGTGCAGATCCAGGACCGAACATGGTCGACATCGGGGTCGACCGCCGAGCGATGTGTGTCTTGCACGATGAGACGCTACAAGGGGAACTCTCCTAATTTGCCCTGCGTGTAGCAGGTAGGCTCGTTATTGGGTCAATCTTCGTGAATTTTCTCCCCACGGTTGAGTCGGTCTGCGATGGAGAATGTCTGCTCACCGGCACGCCGTGTCGGGGTGTGAGCGGCGAGATAACGCGCCGCGGCGATGAGATGAATGTTTGCCCGGGTATCATCAGTCGTGACGGCATGGAGATGGAAAGCGGCTTCGACGTTCTGTCTCGGATGGAAGCCGACATCCTCACGGACAAGGGCACCACCGATGGCTCGCTTGAGACGGTCGGTGTCACCGCCAGCTGTCAGATACGCAGCGGTCGCCCTCCCAGCCTCATTCACGGTCTGATCTGCTTCTCGTCCGAAGGTATCGAGCAGTTCGTTGAGAGCGGTATCGATATCTTCGTCACCCCTCGGTGATGGTAAATTGGCCGGTGGTGTGTTGAGGAATCGATCGAGGTAGACGTTCATCGCACCATCGAACAGCCCACGGTAGGCCTCGATTGCAGATGTCCTAGAGGCCAACCCATACACTGCGTTGAGGTAGGTATACGTGTGGTGCACGGTGTTCCAGTCGCGAAACTCATTCGAGGTACCGAATTGAGCGATCCGAACGGCGCCACAATAGGCGAGGATCTCGGCAAGTTCGGTGGCTGTTGCACCTGCGGCGATGGCATCGGTGATGGTTTTGATGATTGCCGCTGGATCATCGCCCAAAATGGTGTCGGCAAACCCTGGTGGTTCCTCCCATGTCGCCTCCTCACCAGCCGCAACGTGGTCGGGAAGCTCGGCAGCGGCCTCAAAACAGAGTGCAGCGATATCGACGGGTTGACGCCAGCTTGCAGATTCCTCTGTACGGTCGGCCATGGCGAGGCCAGGAACGAGGCTAGGTAAGACGGTATCAACGTGTTGCCAACCGATGTGATCGAGGGTATCGAACGCCTTGTTGATGAAATCGAGTCGGTGTCCGGTATCGAGGTAGAGGTGGTCGGTTGCGGCGGTGACGAGCATCCCGGCGAGCGCGTCTTGTCCCATTCCCGATCGGATGGCTGCCCGGAGCACCCGTTCACTCCCATCTGCATCCCGGACCTCGATTGATTCGGTGAACCAGCGCTTGAGGCGGTCAGGTGGCACTGCTTCGTTCGAGAGCGGTTCTTGGGCAAATCTCGGTGGCTCCCCCGCACTTTCATCTGCTACCTCACTCAGCCCAACGTAGAGGGCTCGATGGCGATCTTCTGGATCGAGGGTGTCCAGGAGATTCGCCATGACACCGAGGGTCGTCAACCCACGACCCCAGCCAGCATCGCGGTATGCGATCCCGAATGCAACGCCTTGTTCGACCGGCTTTTGATAGTCAATCCCTGCATCCGCAAGCCCGAGGACCGCCTTGGCGATGATCAGGCTGATATCCTCTTGCAGTCCGTGTTCGAGTCTGCTGGTCCAGTGTTCCCCTGGACTCATCTCCCGCGTCGGGGTTGGTGAGACATACACCGCACCATTGCGGATTTCGATCGGATACGTTTGCACATCGTCGGCGAAGGGATCAAGGGTGTCACCACAGTCCAGCTCGAACCGGGCATGGTGCCACGGACAGGTAAGGATGCCATCCTCGACGGTTCCATCGGTCAGTGGGAAACCCATGTGGGGACAGTGCAGATCGGTTGCATGAAACGCCTCATCGTGATAGAATAGGCCGATCGAGCGTCCCTCGATACGGATGACATGTGGCGAGTCGGACTTCGCATCCTCGATAGTGCCTACCTCGACGAAGTCGTCAGCCATGGTGAATCACCGGTGTGTCAGTATTGAACATACTTTGTCCATATGGGGGCGATTCACAAGAGGATTCGCTGAAACCAATTTTTGCAATCGAACCATGATATAGAGCGGTTCAGTCTCGCCGACCAGCACCGACCGCACTCTCTCCGACCGGATCGTGGCCCTCGATAATCTCTTGTCCGTTCATGTATGGCCGTAATACCTCGGGGATGGTGATTGTCCCGTCATCATTTTGATAGTACTCCATGATGGCGACGACTGCCCTTGGGAGGGCGATTCCTGACGCGTTGAGCGTGTGGATATATTCAGCCGATTCGTGGCGTTCTGGACGATATCGCAGGCCCGCACGTCGAGCCTGAAAGTCCGTAAAGTTCGACGCGGATGAAACCTCGAGCCACCGCCCACCACGTTCAGGTCCATCTGGCATGTCATCGGCCGGTGCCCATACCTCGAGGTCGAACTGCCGATGGTGTGGTGTGCCCATGTCCCCGGTACAGATCTCGATGACACGATAGGGGAGCCCAAGCCGACGAAGGACCTCTTCAGCCTCCCGGACGAGTCCTTCGTGTCGCTTGTCGCTCTCGTCGGGACGGACGAAGTTGACCAGTTCGACCTTGTTGAACTGATGGACCCGGACGTAGCCTCGCGTCTGAGTACCATGCTCTCCTGCCTCTCGACGGAAGTTTGGCGAGAATGCAACGTGCTTGAGCGGGAGATCCTCATCGAGCAAGATCTCACCTGCATACATGTTGGTCACTGGTACCTCTGCAGTCGGTAAGAGCCACAAGTCGTCATCATCGTATGGCTCATCGTTTTTACCGCCGATACGAAACGCATCGTCAACGAAGAACTTGGGGAATTGTCCCGTCCCTTGCATCGCTGTGCTCTTGACCGGGATCGGCGGGAAGATATCGTGATATCCGTGTTCTTCTCGGTGTAATTCGAGCATGAACATCAGTAGGGCATATTCAAGACGCGCACCGTCTCCCTTGAGGAACTGAAAACCACCACCGGCCACCTTGGCCCCTCGTGAGAAATCGATGAGCTCCATTTCTTCAGCGAGATCATAGTGCGGGATGATCTCCTCAGGGAGCTCGCGGATTTGATCGAACCCCCAGCGATGGACTTCCACGTTGTCTGCCTCGTCCTCGCCGTCGGGGGCGTCATCGTGGGGAATGTTCGGGAGGAGTAGTTCCTGCTTGCGGATGCGCTCTTCGAGGTCGTCAGCCTCCTCCTCGACGGCATCGAGCTGTGATTTGAGGGTACCAGATTGCTTGATCGCCTCCTCGGCCTCCGCCTCATCACCGGCTCGTTTGAGCTCACCGATGCGCTCGCTGATCTCGTTGCGCTGTCGACGGAGGTCATCACCTTCTGCTTTGAGCTCCCGCCATCGCTCGTCCATCTCGATGATCGCATCAAGATCTGCGATATCGACACCCTTCGTCTCAATCGCCCATCTGACGCGATCTGGTTTCTCGCGAACGACGTTCCTATCGAGCATTGATTGGGACTTCTACTGCAGGACTCGACAAAAACGGTGTGGCTCTGGCGCTCAAGAGCGGGACGACTATGGCATTGCCGTGCGCCAATGCAGCCATGGGTATCGGAGCTATCAGCCAAGTCGATCCGGGATTGGTCGAGGATTGTTGGTATGTCGATACTGGGATGTATGCCACCAAGGCGTACGGTTCGGTCTACCTGCTAGATGGCCCTCGACCGACACTCGTCGAGACGGGTATCGGGACAAATGCTGAGTTGCTCCTCGACATGCTTGATGCGGTCGGAGTCGAGCGTGCTGACCTCGCATACATCGTCCCAACGCACGTCCATCTGGACCACGCTGGTGGTGCAGGATTCCTGGCCAAGACGTGTCAGAATGCGACGGTCGCCATCCACGAGCGTGGGGTTCGCCACCTCGTCGATCCTGAACGACTCGTCGCCGGGACGAAGGCAGCCGTCGGCGACCAATGGAAGCACTACGTCGACCCGGAGCCGATCGAGGAGTCACGGATCCGTCCGCTCGCAGACGGAGACGAACTCGATCTTGGGGATCGACAGCTCATAGCCATCGAGGCACCGGGGCATGCGCCACACCAACATGCCTTTCACCTCCCCTCGGATGCCGCGATCTTCACGGCCGATGCAGCAGGACTGTTCGTCCAAGCCAGCGGTGCGGTCAAACCGACCACCCCACCACCCGATTTTGATCTCGAACAGAACCTATCCGACCTCGACCGACTCGCCGCACTCGAACCGTCGGTGCTGTTATACTCACATTTCGGTCCATGTTCGGATCCATCGGTACTGGATCGCTACCGCGAGGTCCTCACTGCGTGGGTTGGAGAGGTTGAAGCAGTTCGAAAGCAAGCTCCCGATGATGAGGCGGCCATCAAACAACTCATCGAGAAACACGCCCCGATTGATGAGTGGGGTGCTGATAAGGCGACCAGTGAGACGGCTATGAACGCCCGCGGTGTATTCCACTATCTGGACCGGTAAACCGGCAATCGTTTTTGTTAACCTCGCGTATGTACGAGGTATGTCAGCATTAATCGAGGCTGAATTGGCCTACGAGGATGCGGTGATCGGTGAGGATACCCTCCCGAATGCCTTCGAAGCAGCCGCTGATCGGCACGGTTCACGCCCGGCGCAGTATTACAAGGGTGGTGTCTACGACCGATCGCTTGTCGATTCGGTCCTCGAACCAGCCCCAGCTGGTGAGTTCCGTTCGATCACCTACGACGATATGCGCTCGATTGTCAGGAACCTCGCCAGCGGCTTTCGCGCCATCGGCCTGCAAGCCGAGGATCGCGTGGCAATGTTCGCCCACACTCGGATGGAGTGGGCACAGGCCGACTTTGCCATCCTCGCCGCTGGAGGGGTGGTGACGACGGTCTATCCGACCTCTTCCCCGAATCAACTTACCTATCTCCTCAATCACCCAGGAGCGAAGGGTGTCATCATCGAGAATGAGGAGTTGCTGGACCGATTCCTCTCCGTCGAAGACGACCTCGAGACGGTCGAGTGGGTCGTCGTCATCGATAATGTGGGCGAACATCCAGCACTCGACCGTGAAGATGTCTTTTTGCTTGCGGATATCCATGAGCTCGGTGCCGCAGATTTCGATCCGGAGGCGTATCGATCATGGTTGGATGTTTCCGACATCGATGGTCTAGCAAGTATCATCTACACAAGCGGGACCACTGGTCCACCGAAGGGAGTCCTCCTGACACACTGGAACTTCCGATCGAACGTGAACCAGGTGCGTCGTCGCTTTGGACCGCGGCCGGACAAGCCCCCAGAGGTTGGAGCCATCACCGAGGAGACCAGGGTGGTGTCATACCTTCCACTTGCTCACGTCTTCGAGCGATTGGGCGGCCATTTCATGATGTTCCTCTCCGGTGCAAGCGTGGCGTATGCAGAGTCTCCGGAGACACTCCAAGAGGATTTCGCCCTCGTCGAACCGACCGCGGCAACCTCGGTCCCTCGCGTCTACGAGCAGATGTACCGGGCGATCCGCAAACAGGCGGAGTCCTCAGCCGTCAAAGCTCGAATCTTCAACTGGGCGACCGATGTCGGTCAGGCCTACCATTGGTCAGAGCAACCTGGTGCCTGGCTACGGCTCAAGCGGTCGATCGCAGATCGGCTGGTGTTCAGCACCGTCCGCGAGGCACTCGGTGGAAAGCTCGAGTTCATGATCAGTGGTGGTGGGAGCCTCTCGAAGGATCTCAATGCCCTGTATCATGGGATGGGCCTGCCGATCCTGGAGGGCTATGGCCTGACGGAGACGGCACCGGTGTTGACGGCCAATCCTCCTGAAGCACCACAGATCGGGACGATCGGTCCGGCGTTGACCGAGGTCGATACCAAATTGGATACGGACGTCCGGATTCCCGATGATGCCGGGGATGCAGGTTCGGTCGGTGAGCTCTTGGTCAAAGGCCCGAACGTGACCCAAGGGTACCTCGATAATCCGGAGGCGAACGCAGAGGCCTTCACCGATGACGGCTGGTTCAAAACTGGTGATATCGTCGAAGAACAACCCGATGGCTTCTTCGTATTCCGAGAACGGCTCAAGGAGATCATCGTCTTATCGACGGGGAAGAACGTCGCCCCGGTCCCGATCGAGGATGCATTCGCCACCAGTCGACTCATTCAACAGT
>SKSH01000011.1 GCA_007118075.1 Halobacteriales archaeon | reverse complement strand
CTGATAATCTGCAGGCATGACCGCCGCCCGTGGCAGTCGTTCGAGTGCCTCCGCAATCGGTTGGGCACTGCCGATGTCGAATTCACGAGCCTCATAGCTGGCCGTGGCCACCACCCCGCCATCGTCTCCAGGTTCGTATCCCATCCCGACGATGACCGCCTTGCCCTCGAGCTCAGGCGCTCGAAGCCGCTCACACGCCGCATAAAAGCAGTCCATATCGACATGGACGATGATACGCGCTTCGTCGTCTCCATCGTCCTGGATACCGGGTAGCGTCTCGACGGCGTGGTCCACGGTCGTTCATCACCTGCTTCGATGGGAGTGTCCGTCAACGTTCCGTCCGAGCACTGCGTGTGTGACCGGACGCGAGGAAGTACACCGACGTTCTGCCGGTCGACGCCACTTTGTGCCTCCACGATGACCGAATGCGCATGATCGGCAAGGCCCCTCGTGAACTCCTAGACACCCACGTGTTCGACCGAACCGGTGCGATCGATGAACGCATCATCCAGGGACCTGCCTTCGGTGAGGATACCGGAGCCATACAACTCGATGCAGGGATCCTCACCGTGAGCACGGATCCCCTGTCTTTGGCGGTAGATCGACTCGGTACAATCGCCGTGGCAGTGGCCTGCAACGATGTTGCCGCCTCGGGTGCCACCCCGGCGTGGTTGACCGCATCCATCTTCCTCTCCGAAGATGATCCGGCACAACTCGATCAACTCACCAACCAGTTACACGATGCCGCCTTGGCGATGGATGTCGCGATCGTCTCGGGTCACACAGAGTACGCCACACAGCTGGATCGACCGATGCTGGTGCTCACCGCATTCGGGCTGACCGATCGATACATTCCAACCGGTGGATCTCAGCCAGGTGAGGTCGTCGTGATGACGAAGACGGCTGCTACGGAGGGGACCGCCATCCTCGCCTCAGATTTCGGTACAGCCCTCGAGGTCGATCCTGCGCGCATTGAGCAGGCACAGGCATACTACGATGACCTCAGTGTCGCCACCGAGGCCATCGTAGTATGCCTGTGCCTGCTACGATGACCTCAGTGTCGCCACCGAGGCCGGGGTGTTGGCCCCGTACGCCACGGCGATGCACGATCCGACCGAGGGTGGCATCCTCATGGGCCTTTACGAGCTGGCGTCTGCTGGTGAGATTTCCCTTGCGATCGATCGCGATGCCATCCCGATCAGTGAGGTGACGATCGAGCTCTGTGCAGCGGCTGGTGTCGATCCGCTTCGGATCTTCAGTTCAGGGGTCCTCCTGGCGACCGTCTCCGTCGAAGACGTCGAATCTGCCATCGATGATCTCGAACAAGCCGGGATCGATGCCAGTGTCATCGGTCAGGTAGCTGCGGCTGCATCGCCATCGGTCATACTTGATGATGTCATCATCGATACGTCGGTTCGTGATGAGATGTATCCGCTTTGGGGGTAACACCAGGTCGAATTTCCGGAAAACGTAGGCTGAAGGTGGCGGCGACGAAAGTCCGGTTCATGCAAGCCGATCTCGATCGGTTCAACTCGCGTCGTTCGACTGTCCTCTCGACAGAGGGGATGGTCGCCACCAGTCAGCCACTCGCCGCTCAAGCCGGGCTTGAGATCCTCAAAGCGGGCGGCAATGCCTTCGATGCGGCGGTGGCCACCGCGGCGGCACTCAACGTCGTCGAACCGACGAGCACCGGTATCGGCGGTGACGTGTTCGCCTGCTATCGCACCGCAGACGGGGAGCTCGGCGCCCTCAATGCGTCCGGCCCCTCAGGCCAGCGTGCCACCCTCGAACGGGTACGCGAACAGGTCGGCGGTGACGAACCGGAGATGCCACTTCGGGGTGGACTCACCGTCACCGTCCCAGGGGCGGCCCGAGGCTGGGAGTGGACCCTCGAGAACCATGGGACCCTCGGCTTTGACGAGGTGCTCGAACCGGCCATCAGGTACGCCACCGCGGGGTATCCGGTCTCTGAGATCATCGCCTCTAACTGGCAATCTGGTGACGAACTCTTTCAGACACCACATGCACGAGCGGCCTATCTCACCGATGACCGGCCACCACATGCTGGTGAGCTCATGACACTCGATCGACTCGGTGCATCGCTTGAGGCGGTGGCCGATGAGGGTGCCGATGCGATCTACGAGGGTCACCTCGGCGAGGCCATCGTCGAGGAGGTACAACGCGAGGGTGGATTGCTCGAACTCGACGATCTCAGTGACTTCGAACCTGAGCGGGTCGAGCCAGTGTCAAGCTCGTTTCGCGATGCCACGGTCTACGAACTCCCGCCGAATACACAGGGGATGATCGTCCTCGAGGCACTTTCGATCGCCGAAGCAGCTGGGTTGGACCCCGGATCGTTCGGCACCGCCGAATACGATCATCGCCTCATCGAGGCGACCAAGCTCGCCTTCCACGACGGCCATCGCCATCTCACCGATCCGCGGTTTGACCCACCACCTGCCCTCTTGGACGATAAACACATCACCGAGCGAGCCTCGCGGATCGAGGATGATTCGGTCCTTGAGGCCGAGCTCCTGGAATCGATCGCAGAGGAGGCAGACACCGTCTTGCTCTGTACTGCCGACGCCGAGGGTAACCTGGTCACCTACATCAATTCGCGATTCGCTGGCTTTGGCAGTGGTCTCGTCGCTGGTGACACCGGCATCGCCTTACAGAACCGAGGGGCCTCCTTCTCGCTCGATGCAGATCACGCGAATCGGATGGCACCTGGCAAGCGACCGTTCCATACCCTCATCCCGGCGATGGCGGAACTCGGTGACGGTTCCTGGCTCTCCTTCGGCGTCATGGGCGGGTTCATGCAACCACAGGGGCACATCCAGGTCATCACCAACCTCATCGATGGCCAGATGACGCTGCAGGCCGCGCTGGATGCACCTCGATGGCGGCACTACGCCGATGGGACCCTCGGCATCGAGGCACGGTATGGTGAACACATCGTCAGTCGTCTGGCCCGCCGAGGTCATGATCTTGGGATCCGACTACCGGTCCACTTCGGTGGTGCTCAGGCCATCAGCCAGCGCGATGGCATCATCGCCGGAGCGACCGAACCAAGGAAGGATGGCGCCGCCGTCGGTTACTGAGGCGGATCACTGACAGAGAAGGGGCCATCTCGGGCGGCACCGGCAAGCGTCGAGTCAGCCTCGAACCACGCATCTGCCGCCCGTCGATGAAGCCGTTTGGCATGATCGCTTGCGGTCTCGATGATCACGTTCGGTTCGAGGGTCGTGAACGCCCCATCTCGCTTGAGGAAGCTACCGCCGACGAGCACGTGTTTCGCCACCGCCCGGCCACCGGCGGTGATGAGCGCGGCGATCGGTGTGGCTGCCACCGACGACACCGCTGGTGCCAGTGGCAGTTCGTCGAGCGGATAGCAGGCGAGATCTGCCTGCTTGCCGACCTCGATCGTCCCGACCGAGTCGGCGAGTCCCAGAGCGTGTGCACCAGCGACCGTGGCCAGCTCGAGTGCCTCCCAGGTGGGCAGTGCGGTCGGATCGCCGCGTGCAACCTTCGCGAACAGCCAGGCCTGACGTGCCTCTGCGAGCAGATGATGGCCACCGGCACCACCTGGGGCCTGATCGGTTCCGAGCGCGGCAGTCCCTCCGGATGAACGGTACTCGACGATCGGTGGGATGATCCCATCGATCGCCCCGATCGAGCTCGGACAGCCAACCATCGACACACCTGCCTCCGCGAGGGTATGTCGCTGCTCTGTGGTCGCTCCATGCAGGTGAGCGGCGAGCAGCCGTGCATCAAGCCAATCACGTTCGACGAGTAGGGTCACCGCTGAATCGACCCCGTAGCGAGCCTTGATCTGTCTGCGTTCACGCCCGCCCTGGGCGATGTGCATGTGGATGTGTCGATCGTTCTTCCGTGCCTGATCGACGACCTCATCCATCGTCCGTGGGGTGACCATATCGAGTGCCTGAGGCCCGTACATGGCAGATAGCCGCGGTTCGGTCGAGGCAATCTCGAAGAGTGTGTCGGTTCGTTCACGGGCGGTGGCACCGGCATCGTGATCGAGCTCGTATAGGCCATCTGATGGCCGGTCGACCACTTCATTGATCGTCTCGACAGCGACCGTTCGAACACCGGCTGGAAGATGGACGTCTGTGATTCGGGCACCGACCTCGGTACCGTACTCGCAGATGGTGGTCACCCCGGCATCGATCGATTCGAGGATGGCAAGCTGACTGGCAGCCGATCGATCATCGGGTTCTGTCTCTCGTCCGATTGGGCCTAGTGCCTGATCCATCCATTCAAGCTCAGGGACGTCCTGGCCGAGACCGACCGCCAGCCGATGGCCGGTATGGGCATGTGCATCGACCAATCCTGGTGTCACGAACAGGTCCGAACCATCGATGACCGTCTCGGCTCGATGATCGCTCGGCCTGGTCGCCCCGACATGGGTGATCTGTCCACCGTCGATCGCGATGGTGGTGTCACGGTACACCCCAGGTTCGACGCCGGTCCAGACGGTGGCATCGAGGATCGCGGTGGTCGGGGCCATCAACGAACCTCGTCGGAGACCGTCTCGGCGATTCGTTCGGTGATCCGCTCGCGCATCCGATGGCTGCGATTGGCATCGACGCGGCACTCAACCAGCTGCCCACCGGTCTCGAGCCGCTCTGTGACGACCCGCTCGAGGCCAGGACGATCTTGGACCCGGCGGTAGTCCAGTCCGTAGAGCTCGGCGACTGCCTTGAACTCCAGACCGTGTGGTGTCCTGAACAGCTGTTCGAACGGTGGGTCGTGTTCCTCGATTGGCAGCATGTGAAAGATCCCACCACCATCGTTGTTCACGACGACGATGCTGGCATCGATGCCAAAGCGGTCGATCGCCAGTAGCCCGTTCATATCATGATACGTGGCGAGATCACCAAGGAGTGCGACGACCGGTCGATCGGCGCCGTGGGCGGCACCAAGGGCGGTCGAGGCATTACCATCGATGCCACTGACCCCTCGGTTGGCGATGATCTCTGGACCGCGTCGTCTGGGTCGAGCAAAGCGATCGAGATCACGAATCGGCATGCTGTTGCCGATGAAGAGCAGGGCGTCAGCGGACAATGTCTCGGCGACATGGGCGGCGATCGCTCCCTCGAAGTAGTGCTCACTGTACGACGCTGAGAGGGTCTCCCAGTACCGACGCTCGGCACGTTCGATCGTCTCGACATACATCGATTCACCCGGTTGGGTGATCGCGGCCGCAAGGCTCCGTGCCGTCTCTGCGACATCACCTCGGAGAATCGCATCGAGTCGATAGGTGGCATCTCGCCAGGCTGGTTGTGGGTCGATGAGCAATTGGGTACAGCCGTCGACATCGAGGTGTGATCGCAGCGTTGCAGAGGTCGGCTCAGGGCCGATCCTGATCGCGACATCCGGGGTACCGATGAACGGTTCGATCGCCTCGAGATAGCCATCGTAGCCCCCGCAAACGGTCACGTTCCGGCCGTGATGGAATCGGAGTCCCGAGGCCGGGTCTGCGAATACCGCCATATCTGCGGCGGTGGCAAGTTCGAGGATGGCTGAACCGGTCGTTGGATCGAGCTGTGCGGGCCCGACAACGAGCAATCGTCGGTCGCGAGCGTCGATCCTCGCGGCGATCTCATGGATGGTCGCCTGATCGACCGTCTGTGTCGGCCGGGTGATCCGCGGTGTCGATCCAACACCAAGCCGTCTCGCGGTCTGCCGGTCGGCTGGATCGGCCGGTTCGAGTGGCTTCCTGAACGGTAGATTGAGGTGGACCGCTCCGGCTGGTGGTCCGATCGCCTCGGTGACTGCCCTAGCAGCAGTTGCCCGCACCGATCGGAGCCGGTCAGGCTCAAGTGATGGTTCTCCGAGGGTGCGATGCCATCTCGTGAAGGTTCCGTAGAGATTGTCTTGTCTGATCGTCTGATTCGCCCCGCTATCTAGCTGTTCTGGTGGCCGATCGGCGGTGAGCAAGAGGAGTGGGACACGCGATTCGTATGCCTCGATCACCGCCGGATAGAGGTTTGCTGTTGCGGTCCCTGAGGTAGTGATGACGGCGGTTGGCAGATCGGTGGTCCGCCCACGGCCGAGGGCGAAGAACCCAGCTGACCGTTCATCGAGCTGGCTGAGTACCGTGATATCGTCGTGATCGGCCGCCGCGAGGACAAGTGGGGTCGACCGACTCCCTGGAGCGACGACGGCCGTGTCGACCCCGGTATCGGTGAGCGTATCGATGAGCGCACTGGCCCACGCCATCGCTACCGTCCCATCATCCACGTCTTCAACCATCGAATATCTCCGATATCGCCTGAAATTTCAATAAAAGTTCCTCCCACTCCTCGGTGGGGTCGCTCGAGGTGACAATGCCGTTGCCAGCGAACAGCGATGCGTGGTCACCATCGATCCTCGCCGATCTGATCGCGACGGCGAGTGTACCCTCGCCGGTGGCATCGAGCATACCGATCGGTGCGGCGTACCACCCACGCTCGATGGTTTCATGCTCGCGGATGAGGGCGAGTGCCGATGCTCGTGGCCGTCCACCGACTGCCGGGGTGGGATGCAACCGATCGGTCACATCGAGCAATCCGACCCCATCACGAAGGGTCGCTTCGATCGGTGTCTCGATGTGTTGCACGTCGGTGAGAGTTCGGATTCGTCGCTGACCGACGTTGATCGAGTTGGTGAGACCACCGAGACGACTGACGATATCGCCGACGACACTCGCTTGTTCGTGTCGAGTGTGCTCACGTTCGATGAGTTGCTGACGGAGCGCCTCATCTGCTGCGGTCGTTTCGCCCCTGGCGATCGTGCCAGCGAGGGCAACCGTCGAGAGTCGGCCATCCCTGACCGAGACGAGTCGCTCTGGCGTGGCACCGACGAACATCGTCTCAGCAGTTGGTGCGTGCATGAAGATCCAGCAATCTGGATGACGGTCGATGAGGGCATTGACGACCGCTCCTCGGGTTGGAGTATCAGTGAGCTGGAGTCGTTTTTCGCCAGCAAGGACCACCTTCTCATTCGGTGGATTGGCAAGTGCGTCACGGAGATTGTCGACGGTCGCCTGCCACCTGGCAGGGGCTGGGTAGTGCTGGTGGTCGACGACGGCGGGGAGGGTATCAGCCGACTGGGGCGCCGCTTCAAAGCGATCTCGTTCGGTGGCTACTCGCGCTGTGAGGTCGGTCTCACCGTCGATATCGACGACCGTGAGGGTGGTCTCACCGGTGGCTGCGACGTGTAGTTGGACGCTCGGAACCGTCGCGATCGCGGCTGGATACGATGCCCACGGGGTCGTGGCCTGCGGCGGGTGCTCGAAGAAGCTGCTCGCCATGAATGCCCGCGGTTGTCCAGTCCCCGCTGAGAATCGCTTGGTCAACGACTCGAGCCCAGCTTGGATTGCTCCAAAACGGGTCGTCCCTTCAGCGACGATCTTCGCCGCTTCGCCGGTCCCGATGGTTGTCTCCCCAGTCGGGGTTCGCCAGATCCAAAGCGGTGCGCATGCCTCGTCGACCAACTCGGCGATGGTGCAATCGCCGAGGGTGACCGACGCACTCGCGGTTTGCTCAACACCGACCGACGCGTCGTCCATCGGTTCGAAACCACACGGTGGTGCCATTTGAGGCTATCCAAAGCGGACCATCCCGGCGTCAGGCTTTTGTATATCTCCCTGATAGGCCAACCCATCAGATGCCAAAAGTAGAGATAAACCTCCCAGAACACCTGGAAATGCGAATCACGCGGCTCATCGACCGCGGAGAGTTCGTCAACCGGGAGGAAGCATTCGAGGCGTTGATCTCAGCAGGGATCAGAGCATACGAGTCCGGTGGTGGCCGCGTCCAAGAGCAGGAGGTCGGCCTCGAGGGCGAGGGAATGATGGATCACGACGACGAGTACGTCTTCTGAACACGAAGCGCTCCTCGTCGCCGATCGCACACCGCCTAGAGCAGTACGAGCGGGATGCCACCGACGATGATGGCTCCGAGGATGAAGATGAGAATCCCGACACGGACCTGTGCCAGCGTGAACGGTCCCTGTGGGGCGGTCTGTCGGCCGTCCTCCGTGGTGGTATCGTCTGCCATCCTATTTCACCTCAGCGTGCGGCCTCGTAAGCCGCAGCGAATGCCTCGCTCTTGTCACCGACCGCGGCGGTCGCTGTGGCGAGCGTCTCGAGTGGATCAGCACCATCGGTCTTGAGCGTCAAGACCGGGTCGGTCTGACCACCGGACTGTTCGGGGTTTACGTCGTATGTCGCCGCGACGACCGAGTCGAGCTCGAGGAGACTCCCCTTGAGCGCGTTCATGAACGTGTGGTCTTCCCCACCGATCTCGATGGTGAGGGTGTCGTCGCTTCGATCCAGTACCCGCAGGTCCATACGCATTGCAAGAGGGATGGCTCGGCAAGTAGCTTTCCTTCGCGTGGTGGTAATGCCTTTAGGGTGGCTCTCCAAACCCACTGACGATGGATCGGTTCTTCCTCGCGCTGACCGTCGCCGTCCTCGTGGTGACAGGGTTGCTGTTGGCACGTATGGATCGGTCGGTCAGATCAGCCCCCGACCAGTTGCGATCTCGTCTCCTCTTCGGTATCCCCTGGGGGACGGTCATCGGCATCACCCTCGTCCTCATCGTCTACTTCTTCGTGCAAAGCGGTCTCGAGGATCGGTTCAACCCGGTCGTCATCCCGTTCCAATCGTGGTCGTACACCTACCCGACGGGCTGGCTCACCGCGGGATTCGCGCACAGTGGATTCTCCCACATGTACTCCAATGTAACCGCGACGATCGTGCTTGGTTTCATCGCCGAGTACGCCTTCAGCCACTATCCACAGCGCCGTGGTTCGGTGAGCTTCGCCTCCTGGCGCACCAACCCCTATGTCCGTGCATTCGTCATCATGCCGATCGCGATCGTCGCCATCGGGTTGTTCACGGCACTGTTCTCGATCGGGCCGGTCATCGGCTTCTCGGGCGTGGTGTTCGCGTTCGCTGGGTTCGCGGTGATTCGGTATCCGCTCACAACCGTCCTTGGGCTCTTTGGGCTGTTCGCCCTGCGACGGATCTACAACGCGATATCAGATCCGACGATCACCCGTGGATTCATCGAGACCGGCCCGGCACCACCCTGGTGGGCGGAGATCGCCATCCAAGGGCATGCCATCGGTTTCATCCTCGGGGCGTTGCTCGGGATCTACCTCTTTCGACGTCGCGGAACGCTTCCCGCCCCATGGCGGATCTTCGCCGGGGTGTTCTTCTTCGCGATGGATCGGGGTCTCTGGGCCGTCTACTGGTTCGAGGGGACCGACCAGTGGGTCTTGCTGCAGGGGCTCGGTATCCTGTTGGTGATCGCCTTGGCGGTATTGGTGACCTTCGCTGCCGTCGGCAGCGATCGCCCGATCCGCTTCGATCTCTCCGCGAGACAGGTGGCCGTCGCCGTGGTGGCCCTCTCGTTGGCGTTCATGATCGGCCCAGCGGTGGCCGTCAACCTCGTCACGACCGATATCGGTGAGGCAGATGAGCGACCGGGCATCGAAGTGGATGACTACCGGGTCATCTATGCGGAGAATATCGTCAATCGGATGGTGGCCGTCGGAGATATCGATATCGGCGGGCTCGGGGAGGTGCGCACCAGTGGCGTGATCGTCTACAGCGAGGACCGTGACCTCTGGACACGGGCGGTCTCCGCACAGCGACTTGCCGATCGCGGCTCTGCGACGGTCGTCCTCGGCGATATCGCCTCCAGAGTCGAGGTCAGTGCAACTCGACCGGCTTGGAGCGTCCTCGGTAATGCCTCTGTGTATCAGGTGTGGTTGGAAGGCCCAGACGAGCGTGTCCTCGGGTTCGAATCCGACCGATCGACCGCTGATGTCCGCATCTCGAACCACACGGTCACCATCGCCTCTGTGGATGGGACGTTCCAGGCGATCGTCAAGCACGACAACGAGACGATCGATACGGTCCCACTCCCTCGTGATGGCGAGACCGTCACCGTCGGTGATCTCACGCTTGAGCACGACGATCGCGTTCTGTATGCGCAAATGGATGGCACCGAGGTTCGGATTGCGACCCGGAGTCAGTGACGATGCCAGTCGATCCGATAGGCCTCTGCCTCGATCGACTCGATGGGACGGTCATGGAATTCGAACTGGGCGGGAAGTTCTAATTCGAGAGCGAACGCATCGGTCAGCTCTCCCCCACGTTCGGCCGCGAATGCCCTGACGAACTCATCACTCTCGGCATTATGAATGGAGTATGAGACGCTTGCGATCGATGACGCAACCTCGAGGAACGGTCGATCGGCACCCGGTCGTTGGGCACCGAATGGTGGATTCATCACGACCGTCACCTTGCGGTCGGGACAGAGTGGATGTTGAGCGATATTGCCGATGACGAAATCCACCTCGACCTCCTTTGCATTGTGCGTTGCCACCTCGATTGCCTGGGGATCGATATCGACTCCGATGACCGGTGCAGCACCCATCATCGAACTCGCGATGGCGAGGATTCCCGTCCCAGTCCCGAGATCGATGACCGGCCGGTCAAGATCACCGCGTAACGCGGCGGTGTGGATGAGGCTGGCCGCGATCTCCGGTGTGGTCGAGTATTGCTCGAGCGAGGCCGAGGGTTCGATGAAACCCTCAAGTTGGGTTAGTTGTCGCTCGAGCTCCCTGCGACGAGGCATGGCTGTTGCCCCTAGTGGGAGCTTCGATCCGTATGCCAATTGCGACTTGCGACGCTCGCTAGCTGGTACTACTCGAAGGTGATAAGGGTCTCATCGTAGACGCGGCCATCATGGACGTCACCTCGATCGATCGCCCGGATCGTTCGGTCGAGGAGAAAATCGGTCAGTAGCTGGTCAGCGGTCTCGTGATCTTCGGAGAGAAACTTGAGTGGTACGTTCACACCGACCGGTCGGGTGGGAATGATGTGACGGCTGGTGTTCGGTGGGAATCGGATCCCACGTGTGGCGGTTGCCACCACGAGTTCCTTGTCGATGACCGGTTGGACGATCGCAACTGCGTCGGCAACGCCAGTCCATTCGAGGTTGGAATCAGCGATGAGCGTTGGATCGTGACCGCGGTCGAGTAGCATCGAAAAGAGCGTGTGCATCCGATCACAGTAGGTTGCAGTTGGGTTCAGTGGGACATCGATCAGGTATCGATCACCACTAAGATAGAGTTCTGGACGCGGATCTCCCTCGGTAGGTGGTGCTTCGATGATATCGATCCCTGCGGTGTCACACGCCGTTGAAATCACCGTCGAGGCCGTTGCATCATAGAGCTTCACCCAACGTTCCACGGCGATCTGTGGATCGTCATACTCGACCCTGGCGGTCGGGATCGAGGTGTATCCCAGCTGTGCAAGCGAGGTCAACCGATGCATGCCATCGAGAACGACACCACTCGTCCGGTCGATGATGATCGGATCGAGAAGGGTACCATCGGTCTCGATGGCACTCGCGAGTCGTTCCTGGTGTTCAGTGACCACATGCTCGTGAAGGTAAAGCCGGTCGAGTGATTCTACGGCTAGCTCGATGTCGATCGCGGTGTTCGGTATCTCGTATGGCACGCGCCGTCCATTTGCTCAGACTCCGCTGGGGGACTTAGCCTCATCGTCCTCCTCGATTAGTGACTCACCAGGTGCCGTGGAAGGTATCGAACTGCAACTCGGCGAGGTCTCGATTGCCGATGGCGATCTCGTATTCACCGGGGGTGAGCAGCGGTTTCGGGAATCGAGGGCCATCATCGGTCGTGATCCGAGGACAGCCGGTGTTGACGAACGCATCGACATTGAAGTGCTGCATCCGATCGGGCGTGATCTCATTCAACGTGATGAGATGGGCGTTCTCATTGCGTTTGACGATCTCGTTGGCGATGTCCCATCGACGTTGCCCGATCTTCGTACACAGGATGACCCCCCATGACTCGGCATCCATCGCAGCATGGACCGTAGCATATCGCTGTCGCAGGAATGGCTCGGGATCGGCCACCTCCACGAGATTGTTGACCGGATCGGCGATGATGACCTCCTTTTCAGGGTGATCCATCGCGAGCCCGAGTGGGTGGAACTTACCCCCACCGACGTAGAGCACCTCCGGTGCGGGGACATCAGCACTCTCGTAATTGCAACCGAGGACCTGACCCGTATGGGTGAGGCGTTCATCACCACGACGGGTGTGCACGCGAAAACCTGCATCCTCGAGTTGATCGACCATCTCCTCAAAGCGGTTCATGTGCTGGGCGGTCGTCACGAGTGCCACATCCGGCCCAGAGAGCTCCTCGATGGCGCTTTCGATGATCGGTTCGATTTCGACATTGGAGAACAAGGGGATATAGACGATCTTATCGGATTCCTTCATCGGACTGTGGCCGAAGTGAACGAAGACGTCTGATCGGCGAAGGAGATCCAAGTCGAGGTCACATGCCCCATAACATGGTTCACCGGAGATGGCGATGGTGATGTCATCATCGAACAATTGCTCGAGATCGGCCGCAACCGCGGTCGAACGGCGCTTGAGGCCCTCGGGAAACTGCAAGCCGACGAACGTCGCATCATGCGCTTCGACCGCTTCCTTGATCCGATCGAGTTCGTAATCCCACTCGCGATCGTGCTTCAGGGCCATCCCGGTCCGGGTGAGATCACCGGGGGTCCGTCCGTCAGGTTCGCTCATTGGCAGACCTACGGTGATGCGGGCGTAAAACGGCCGCGTTCGACGCCCGGAGGGTTGAAGCATCCTCGATTACAACCCCTCGACCATGTCAGGTGAGGCGGAATACGCCGAGAACATCGAGGCACTTGGCGCCGAGCTAGGAGCTGCCATCGCCGAATTGCCCGAATACGATTCATACAGGGAGGCCGAACGAGCGGTTGAGACCTCTACCGAGGCACAGACACGCATCGAGGCGTTCGAGGATGCCCGCGAGCAGTTCATGATCGCCCGCCAGCTCGGGGAGGCGACTCAGGACGACATCATGGAACTCAAGGAGCTCCAGACGGGGTTGCATGCGCTCCCGGTCATGGAGGAGTACCTCGAGGCACAGTCGAAGCTTGACGATCGCCTCGCCACGGTGAATGATGCGATCTCGTCACAGCTCGATATCGACTTCGCCGGTCAGGCCGGCGGCTGCTGTAACGACTGAGGAGGAACGACTCCTTTTACGGAGGTTGCAACCCGAGTACCCTGTCCTGTCGTACCACGATGAGGGCGTCATTCCTCGGAAGTGCCTCCTGTGGGGATGGACCAGCTTCTCCCGGAAGTTCGACTACATCGGTGATATCGCCCGCATGTCGGTCGACGATGACGAGGTCGTCCGCACCGAGCAGGTAGACTGAATCGCCCCCGATGGTCGGATATGGTGCCTCGATCTCGACCTCGGTCTCGAAGGGGATGTCTCCGTTGCCGACTTGAACTGCAATGAGCGTCCCACCGTGTGCTGCGTATAGCCGGCCGCTCCGGTAGGCTGGAAGTGCTCGCGTATCGACCGCACCGTTGCCTAACTCGATACGCCACTTCTCCTCGAGATCATCTCTGGTCCTCGCGATGAGTTCCTCCACACCATCGCCATGGTGCAACCGCACGAAGAGGTGGTATCCGTCGACAAGTGGTGGCGTACTCTCGACGGATGAACCTTGGAGGAGCGCGATGTCATGGACCTGTTCGCCATCACCACGACGAAACCGGATCAGACGATCCTCGATTGTGATGTAGATGCTATCCTCGAGGACGGTCAACGGGCTGATAGCTGGAATCTGCCCTGCTTCAAACGAGTGGGTCCACCTGACCGCCTGGTCCTCATCGAGATCGAGCATGGCGATGGCCTCATCGGTCGCAAACGCAACAAGCGCACGATCGCCACCAGCGGTGGTCGTCGGCAGCCATGGGAGGTCGATCGTGAATGGGGTGAATCCGTCATCGCGTTCGAGAGCGATCGCCTCCTGTCCGCCGGTCGCCAAGATCAATTCATCCCAGAGGACCGCCGGCTGTGTCAACGCATCCGCATCTATCGGTGATCCGGTGACCGTCTGGCGCGTCCAGTTCACCGAACCGTCGGCAACATTCACCGAGGCGACCGCCGTGATCGGATCGCCGTCGTACTCGAACCGGCCGTTGAGATAGACCGTGTCGGTATCGCCGATCGGTGAGCCGACATTGATGGTTGCCCCCTCACTCGCGAAGAGCTCGTGTAGATCGAGCTCCCAACCGACCTCGAGCTCGGACCCTGGGTGCTCGCGGGTACTCGCACTGTTATCGCCAGCGCGGCGGAAGGCAGGCCACTCCGTACGCCTGGCCGCTTCGAGACAACCGGCCGCACCTAGGGTGAGTCCGATCCCGGTTGTCGCCATGAACCGCCGCCGGCTGAGCATACCCATCGTCGAAGCCGCCTAGCGGGTGGATGCTAAAAGCCGTTGTCTCTGCCGCCCAACCACCAAAACGAAGCCAATCCATCCCAATGGCAACGTCATGGAGCGCTGGACATCCAGGGTCGGGTTCATCCTCGCGGCGGTCGGTGCCGCGGTCGGGTTGGGAAACATCTGGCGATTCCCGGCGGTCGTCGGTCAGAACGGCGGTGGGGCATACCTGTTACCCTATCTCATCGCCGCCTTCGGCCTCGCCGTACCCTTATTAATCTTCGAGCTCTCTGTCGGTCGATCACTGCGGGCAGATGTGGTCAGCGCATGTCGGCAGATCGGCAACCGGGTGGAGTGGGTTGGTTGGGTCGTCTCGGTGTCAGTTCTAGCGGTGTTGAGTTATTACCTCGTCATCGCCGGCTGGGTATTCGCCTTCCTCGCCGCAAACGTCGTCGGTGCCGACATCACGTTCGATGGATTGACCGATACGGTGTGGCCCATTGTCCTGTTCGTCCTCATCGCCCTGCTGGTGGGAGTGATTGTTTCACTCGGTGTTGTCGATGGTATCGAGCGGATGGCACGGGTGGTGGTTCCACTGGCATTCGTCATCATCGCCGGACTGGCCATCTACGCGATCACGCTTGATGGCTTTCGAGAGGGTCTCGAGTACTTCTTCACCCCTGATATGAGTGCACTCGGCGATCCGTTCATCTGGTCGGCGGCTTTCGGTCAGGTGTTCTTCTCCTTCTCGGTGGGGATGGGTATCATGCTTACCTACGGGAGCTACATGGATGCCGGCACCAGACTGACCCAATCGGCGGTGACCATCGCAATCGCCGACCTCATGGTGGCCCTCCTCGCGGGCATCTTCATCTTCACCGTGGTCTTCACCCATGGGATCGAACCGACGATCGGGACAGAGCTGGCGTTCGAGTCCCTTCCGACCGGCTTCGAGGCGATGGGTATCGGTTGGTTGGTCGCACCGGCTTTCTTCGCGCTCTTGTTTGTCGCGGCCCTCGCACCCTCGGTGTCGATGCTCGAGGTGGGTGTCGCTGCCTCGATGCGACGGTTCGATATGAGTCGCCGACGGGCGGCGACCGTTGTGACGGGATTGGTCCTGTTGCTCGGGTTCCCCTCGGCACTGAGTTACAGCTCGATCGGCTTCGATGTGGCCGGTCGACCCGTCCTCGATGTGATCGATACCACCGTCGGGACGTTCGCCTTGCCGATCGGGGCCGTATTGCTGGTACTTGTCTTCGCGTGGGTACAAGACCGTGAGGCATTCGAGATACAATTACCGAGTCGGCTACTCCGGCTTCTGGTCGCGGTCTTCGTGCCGATCGTCCTCATCGGTGTGACCCTTGGCCGGATACTAACCGGCCGTGATCTGGACATGTGGCACCGGCTCCCTGAGACATCCGTTCTCGGTGGTGATCTGTCGTTGGGGACGACGGTAATTGCCCTTACAGCGGTTGCGGTGATCGCGTACCATTACCGTCGCCACCGTAAGCGTCAGCGGGACTAGTGACGGCGGATCAGGTGAACGAGTGCCATGGCGATACCGACGGTAACGATCGCCAGCCAGAGTTCAGTGAGTCCATCACGAACGCCAAGGCGGTATGCTGAGACCGTGATGAGGGCCATCCCGAGGATGAACGGAGCGAAGCCGTACCTCCAAGGTGGGTCGAACCGACCGGTGTGTCTGGCGATCGCCAATCTGGCGATCGTCATGAGGATCCCGACGAGGACGAGGAGAAGGCCAGCTGCCCACATGACGATCTCCAGCGCTTCGTCGGTTGGCATGCTATCACCGGGGAGCGTCACCGGTAAAAGTGGGTCGTCATGACGATGAACAGAATAGTTATCCGAGAGGTCCGTGATGATCTCAGCGGATGCAGTCAGGATGGAATGCGTGGATGACGCGTGCTCGGATCGGACTCGTGCTCGGTCCGGTGGTGTTCGTTGCCATCTTGCTCACTGAACCGTTCGCCCTCCCGTCGGAGGCGATCGTCGTGCTCGCGTCGACCAGCTGGGTGGTCATCTGGTGGATCTCCGAGGCAATCCCGATTCCGGTGACGAGCCTCTTACCGATCGTGCTCTTCCCTTCGACCGGTGTGATGACCGCTTCGGAGGCGACGATGCCGTATGCCGATTCGATCGTCTTCCTGTTGCTCGGTGGCTTCCTCCTCGCGCTCGCGATCGAGCGGTGGAACCTCCATCACCGCTTCTCCTTATTGATCATCGCCGCACTTGGTCTCGGGGCCAGGCGGCTGGTACTTGGCTTCATGGTGGCGACCGGTTTCCTCTCGATGTGGATCTCCAATACGGCCACCGCGATGATGATGGTCCCCATTGCCGCAGGGGTGATCGTGGAATTGACCGTCGTCGCTGGGCGTCGAGTGCCACCGCTTACTCGACGGGACATCGAGGAGCCGATTGACGATATGGCACTTACCGAGGAACTTGTCCATTCGATTGAACAAGATCCCTCCGAGTTACCGAACACGGCCTTTGGTACCGCCTTGATGCTCGGGATCGCCTTCGGTGCCTCTATCGGTGGTGCCGGGACGCTCATCGGGAGTCCGCCAAATGCGGTACTTGCTGGCGTGGCCGAATCAGCGCTCGATGCCGAGATCGGGTTCCTCGAATGGATGCTCGTCGGGGTCCCGGTTGCGATCGTCTTCATGGCGATCGCATGGGTGATTCTCATCATCACGCTCCGCCCAACCATCGATCGACAGCCGGCCAAACAAGACCTCATCAAGGAGCAACTCGCCGCTCTCGGTTCGCTGACGACCGGTGAGCGCCGGGTGCTGCTCGTTTTCACCCTCGTCGTCACCGGTTGGTTGACCCGTCCATTCTTGCTCGAACCTGCGTTTCCGTTCATCACCGATTCGACGATCGCCATCGCGGGTGCGATCCTCGTCTTCCTCGTTCCGGTCGGGAACGTACGGATGCTTGATTGGAGCTATACCACGAGGGTCCCTTGGGGCGTACTCCTGTTGCTCGGTGCCGGTTTCTCCATCGCCAAGGCATTCCAGGTGAGCGGCCTCGACCGGATCCTCGCTGATGCTATCGCTGGACTCGGCGTGACCGATCTCTTCGGTCTCGTGTTCATCGTCACCGTCACGGTCATCTTCCTGACCAATGTCACTTCCAATACGGCGACTGCCGCCTTGTTCATGCCAATTATGATCAGCCTCGGAGTGGCGGTTGGCCTCGAACCACTCGTATTGATGGCAGCGGTCGCCTTTTCTGCCTCCTTCGCGTTCATGCTCCCGGTGGCCACCGCCCCGAATGCGATCGTATTCGGGACTGGTTACCTCACGATCCCGTTGATGGTGCGAGTCGGAGCCTGGTTGACGCTTGCGGCGATCGTGGTCATCACGCTTGCAACCACCTTCTGGGTGCCGCTGGTCTGGTCGTAATCCTCGTCAAAGGTGAGCCGAACGTGTATTTATCGTCGATGATTCAGTCGAAACCCCCGGCATAGGTGTAATCCTCTGCCTCGGCAGTGGGTCTCTCTCCATCAAGTGTCAGTTGCCACCCCTCGACGATCGTGGGATCGACGAGCGCATTGGCCATCGTTTGTCGGATGGTCGCCACATCGACCCCGTAGAACTCATCAGGGACCGGTTCGAGGTAATCAAGTGCGGTGCTGAACAGCGACCGGAGTCCGGCATCGTCTGAGAATACGACATGCTTGTAGGTACCGGCAGCCACCTGCGTCATCCCGTGGAGGAAGGAGCTCTCGGTCGTCCCCGCACCGTAGTTGTACCATTCGTGTTCGAAGCAGTCATGCGCCTCGTGATAGGCGCCGTCGTTGAACAGTCGGATCCCATGGTTGACCGCACGACGCAGGGTGGCGTGTTCCCACCGTTGTCGCTCGCCATCCCACCCAAGGGTGGGTCGTTGCGGTGTCTCGACCGTCGGGTCGTCGGTGTGGTCATCCACGATTCGATCGTGACTGAATGAGGGTGCCGACACCTATCAAGCCCTACGGTGCCGCTCAGCTGAACGAGAGGAGGATGACGAACGCATTCCAGACCGTGACCGCAGTTCCGACAATGGTGATGGCGATCGGGATACCGACGCGGGTGGGTCTGGAGATGCCATACCAAGCGATGCCAGCTGCAGCGAAGAATGCAACCTTGAGGATGAGTAAGGCGAGTAATCCGTATGTCTCGAGCATCGGCGCCGCAATCGGCCCGACCTCGGCGACATCTGCATAGGTGAGACCGAACAAGGTGGTGGCGGTATCACCAAAACCATACCAGATGATCGCGGCGAGCCAGAACCTCCGCTCGTGCTCGGCGAGGCGGTAGACCAGTGCGTTTGCACCGGATTCCTCAGACGGTGAGGAATGCGACACCGCCGAGGGCGACTGCACCAGTGATCACCATGATGAGGATGAATTCAGCGATATCATTTATACGCGGGGATGTGGGATTCTCGACCTCGTTCGGTCGGCGATGATCGGTCGACATCGGTACTTGCGACCTTCACCCGTTACCCACTATAAGGTTATAGGACAAATTATCTATATTGATATTGGTGGTGAGCTGGACGATCGCCCGGCCAACTGAATAGCAAGGCACTAGTTGTTCGCTGGCCAGGCAGGCGTCAATGGCCCCACCGCTGGTCGCGTTCGATTTCGATGGCACGCTCAGCGATGACGAGATGATTGTCGAGCTCGCCACCGAGGCCGGTGTCCGCGAGGAGGTTGCGGCAATCACAGAACGGGCCATGGCAGGTGAACTCTCGTATGGGATGAGCCTCAGAAAGCGTGTAGCCATGCTCGAGGGGCTCGAGCTTGATGATGCCGATCGCGCATTCGCTCGCATCGAACTTCGACCGCAAGCGAGATCGACCATCGACCGGCTCAGGCGTGCTGGGGTCATCGTCGCAGTCATCACTGGAGGATTCAGACGTGGACTGGAGTACCGGTTTGCCGAGGATGGGATCGTGGTCGATTCGGTGACCGCGAACGAACTGGTGGTTCGAGAGGGGGCACTCACAGGGGATGTCAGGGGACCGCTCATCGAGGGTGCCAAGGACCGTGCGCTCACGAAGACGGCCAGACGATTCGGCTGTAAGACGAGCGATGCGGTGGCAGTCGGCGATGGGGCGAACGATATCCCCATGCTCACACTCGCCGGGCTGGCCATCGGATTCAATCCTACATCGGTCGTCGCCGAGGTTTGTGACCATGAGGTTGATTCCCTCGAGGCCATCCTCGAGCTCCTCGATATCTCTTGAATTGCCGACTGGCCATAATTTTTGGACTTCGCCTTCGAGCCATCAGTATGGGCACTAGACTGCCACCAACGGAGTATACGACCCGACTTGAACAAGTCAGGGACAAACTGTCGCATACTGAAGCGGATGCATGTCTCTGGTTCACGGCGACAAGCATCGATTACCTCACCGGATTTCATCATATCCAAACTGAACGGCCGGTGGCCCTCGCGGTCACCGAGGACACCATCGCGATCACGGTACCGCGCCTCGAGGTCGAACGCGTCGAGGAGAACGCCAGGATCGAGGCTGTGTATCATTACTTCGATTACCCTGGTGGTCAACCGATCGAGACCATCGTTGGGATGCTCGAGGAGATCGGCATCGAATCGGTCGTTGCCGATGGAGATGGCGCACCGGGAGTCATGGGATACACTGGACCACCGTTATCCGATTTCGTCGAGGTGGAGACGGTCGATTGGATCAGCCGGATGCGTTGGGAGAAGAGCGACCACGAGGTCGATCTGATCCGAGAGTCTGCCAAATGGGCCAACCTCGGACATCGGTATCTCGCGGATTATGCTCATGCCGGTGCCCATCCAGCGACGGTCAGCCAGCGTGCCTCACTCGATGCCTCGCGAGTGATGCTCGACACCCTTGGTGAGCGCTACGTCGAACGGGTGCGAGGAAGTGGACCGGTACGCGCTGGATTCATCTCTGGGGCTGAATCGGCGCTGCCACATGGCCACACTCCGAATGAGTTGCTGAGCCCTGGTGATGTGCTCATCACCGGGGCAACGGCGAACGTGGATGGTTACTTTGCAGAGCTCGAGCGCACCATGTTCATCGGTGAACCCACCGATCAGCAACGGGAGTACTTCGAGCTCATGCTCGAGGCACAGACGATCGCCATCGAGGCAATCGGACCGGGTGCATCCATTGCATCTGTCGATGACGAGGTCCAGTCGTACTTCCATGAACAAGGGGTTGCCGAGCTCTCACAGCATCATGTTGGCCACAACATCGGTATGGCCGGTCATGAGCCACCGTACATCGATCGTGGCTGGGGCGATCATGTCGAAGACGAGGCAGATGCCGAGATGCAACCTGGTCAGGTGTACACGATAGAACCAGGCTTGTACACCGAATCGGCTGGTTACCGCCATTCTGACACGGTTGCGGTGACCGAAGATGGTCGAGACCAGCTCACCTACTTCCCTCGTGATTTGGCGTCGAACGTGATTCGATAATCCGATCACGTGGTTGTGAACTGCCCTCGTTGTTGCATCCCGTCCATTCGAGATGGTGAATACGCAGTAGGGAGCCGGTTGCTCGGTCAGCCGGCTCCGTAGCCATCACCAGCAATCACGACGCTCACCGTCGATATATCGCGGTTTCCCGGTCGTGTAGATCGGTCCATCATTCCACTATATCGCAACGACTGCATCGCTGTTGCAACCTTCATCGCACAGTCGGTACCTCTTTCTCCGGGCTACACTCAGCCTGGTACAGCGATCGTATATGTCGTATTAATCATGGACAATCGAATATGGATCGGGACATCTCCTCATCCAATCGTTGCTACCCTTGAAAATGACCTCATACCACCATAATGGAGGCAGCTTGAGTTCATGATGTCTGATGCGGACACGGTGAAGCAGATCGACATCTTGAACGACAATGCTGGGCGGATCGATATCGTCGATTTGATAGAACGCAAGCGCATCTTCCTCACGGTTGATGAGGGTATCACCCTCGAATCTGCTGATCCGAATTCAATCGAGTTTCCCGTGGAGCAAGCGGTACACACCACGACTAGCTTTCTCATTGGACATGATGTTGCGCTGGCGATGGTACGTGATTCGAGCGGAAGCCTGCTTCGCGAAATCCGTCATTCTACCGAAGTCACCTTCCCAGACGCTGAATACATCATCGAATGCTCTTGCGCAGTGAAATATTATCTCAAGTTCAACGCCCCGTTCACCATCTCAAAATCTGGTTCAGATCTCTTGATTGATTTCGATGAACCTCGACTCGTGTGCATCGGTGGTCGGTCAGAACACAAGCATCCAGCTGGAACCATCCGGACCACTCCGGCGATACCGGATCTGATGGATGCCATCTCACGGCTCGGCTCCTCGCTGAAATCTCTCACTCCGGAGCGATCGTTCCCGACGCTCCGGGGCCATCCACCCAAAATCGAACTGACTGACCACTGTGCTTCACCCTCGAACCTAGTCTGTCCAGCGCCCGATATTCAGCTTGGCACCCCGAGCGATCTTGCAACCATCCTCGAAATGTCTCCACTCGTGTACTACCTCGGAGCAAAACTTGTCCCATCAGATCGACCGACGTTATTCATTGAAGACGAGGAGCTCTTCACTTTCGGGCATTTTGAGACTTTGGACCGGGAGATACAGCGGGTACTTGGTCATGTTTTCACGTTAGATTGCGCTGTCAGGACTGTCGGGTTGTATCCGGTCAAACTCGCCGAACGAGAGCGAATTGAGGAACAGGTGACTCTCGATGCAGACCGGCTGTATGAGCTTTCTCCCCCCGACCGACTACGGGAATATCTCACCATTCCGTTCGATGTGACCGCACCCGTCCAACCAACTTGGCCGATCCATGCAGCAGTCACCCCGCAGCCAGAGTCAATTGAAGCAGTACCGTATCTTCTCAATCGGATGGCAGTGATCACCGTTAGCGAAGAGCTAGCAGCTGCGTCTGGTACGGATGAGTATGATGTATCGAATACCGTCGACACGAATGATCGACATCCCCCTGCAGACTCGGTGACAGCACACGCCCCTGCACAAACAGAGCGGGTATGGATTGGGGAGGGTGTTCGGCCAGCAATGACGAAAGGGTTGCTCGAGGGATACAAGAACGGACTCCGGGTCACATCACTGGATGAACCGTTACGAGTGATGGTCGTTTGCAATGAACCACAGTTCCTCTCAGAACTCCATTCTTTGGAGAAATTCTATGGAACTGAATCGGTCGTTGAGATGGATGTTGAAGTACAGACTGAACTCACCACCGAACAACTTGCGTCGGTGCTTCAACAGAAGGCTGATTTCCTGCATTACATCGGTCACATCGAGGATGGTGAATTCGTGTGTGCTGATGGCAAACT